>NZ_RAWL01000520.1:0-5450 GCF_003668885.1 Corallococcus sp. AB049A
GCGCCCGTATCAGCTGCAGGGCGTGAGCTGGCTCACCTTCCTGAGGCAGGCGGGCCTGGGGGGCGTGCTGGCGGACGACATGGGCCTGGGCAAGACGCTGCAGACCATCTGCACGTTGGGCCGGGGGACGCTGGTGGTGGCGCCCACGAGCGTGCTGCCCAACTGGGAAGCGGAGGTGAAGCGCTTCCGTCCGTCGCTGAAGGTCAGCGTCTATCACGGCGTGGGGCGCACGCTGGACGAGTCCGCGGACGTGACGCTCACCACGTACGCGCTCCTGCGTCTGGACGCGGCCATCCTCGCGGCGAGGACGTGGGACACGGTGGTGCTGGACGAGGCCCAGGCCATCAAGAACCCGGACAGCCAGGTGGCCCGGGCGGCGTATGAGCTGGACGCGGCCTTCCGCATCGCGCTCAGCGGCACGCCCATCGAGAACCGGCTCGAGGAGTTGTGGAGCCTGATGCACTTCACCAACCGGGGCCTGTTGGGAGGGCGCAAGGCCTTCGAGGAGCGCTGGTCCCGGCCGGTGTCGGAGAACCAGAAGGGCGCCGCGGAGGCCCTGCGCGCGCGCATCCGGCCCTTCGTGCTGCGAAGGCTCAAGCGCGACGTGGCGCCGGAGCTGCCGCCGCGCACGGAGGCCGTGCGGCACGTCACCCTCACGGAGCAGGAGCGCGCCGTCTACGACGCGGTCCACGCCGCGACGCGCGAGGAGGTGGTGTCGCAGCTCGAAGAGGGAGGCAGCGTGCTGAAGGCGCTGGAGGCCCTGCTGCGGCTGAGGCAGGCGGCCTGTCATCCGGCGCTGGTGCCGGGGCAGCAGGCGCGGACGTCCTCGAAGGTGCAGGCGCTGGTGGAGGCGCTCGGCACGGCGGTGGCGGACGGGCACAAGGCGCTGGTCTTCTCGCAGTGGACGTCGATGTTGGATCTCATCGAGCCGGCGTTGAAGGAAGCGGACATCGGGTTCATCCGCCTGGACGGAAGCACGGCGAACCGGGGCGCGGTGGCGGCGTCCTTCCAGGACGAGAAGGGAGCGCCCGTGATGCTCATCTCGCTGAAGGCGGGAGCGACGGGGCTCAACCTCACGGCGGCGGACCACGTCTTCCTGGTGGACCCCTGGTGGAACCCGTCGGTGGAAGCGCAGGCGGCGGACCGGGCGCACCGCATCGGGCAGCAGCGGCCGGTGATGGTCTACCGGATGGTGTCGCAGGGCACGGTGGAGGAGAAAATCCTCCTGCTCCAAGAGAAGAAGCGGGCGCTCTTCGAGGCCGCGCTCGGAGGCGCCACGGGAGGCGCCGCGCTCACGCGAGCGGACCTGATGCAGCTGCTGGACTGAGGACATTCCGCGGCGGGGTGTGGAGCGGCAGTCCGCTCCCCCGCCGTGCCTGCGTGGAGCCGGTGACGCTGAACGTCACGCGGGGCGTGCGCATCGTCTCGGAGGACACCGTTCAATCCGAGAGGGAGTCACAGCATGCCAGCATCCATTCCCGACAAGATGAGGGCCGCGGCGCTCGACCGCTTCGGCGGCCCGGAGGTCCTGGGCATCAAGACCATCTCCGTTCCCACCTGTGGCGACGACGAAGTGCTGGTGCGGGTCGCGGCGGCGGGAATTGGTGCCTGGGATTGGATGGAGCGCGAGGGCCAGATGGCCGAGATGATCCCCGGCGGCCCGAAGTTCCCCTACGTGCCCGGAGCCGACGGCGCGGGAGAGATTGCCGCGGTGGGCAAGAACGTGAAGGACCTCAAGGTCGGGGACCAGGTGTACGGGTCCGCGTTCATGAGCAGCAAGGGAGGCTTCTACGCGGAGTACGTCGCGGTGAAGGCGGATCTGGCGGCGAAGGTGCCCAAGGGGTTGAAGGTGGAGCAGGCGGCGGTGCTCGCGGCGGACGGGCTCACCGGGCTCCTGGGCCTGGAGGAGCACCTGCAGATCAAACAGGGGCAGAAGCTGCTCATCTTCGGCGCCAGTGGAGGCATTGGCCACATGGCCGTGCAGCTCGCGAAGAGGCTGGGCGCGAAGGTGCTGGCGGTAGCGTCGGGAGAAGACGGCGTGGAGCTGGCACGGAGGCTGGGAGCGGACGCGGTCGCGGAGGGCCACCAGAAGGACCTGGAGAAGGTCAGCCGGGACTTCGCGCCTGACGGCTTCGACGCGGCGCTGGTGCTGGCGAGGGGAGACGCCGCGGAGCCACTGCTCAAGAACGTCCGCAAGGGAGGGCGCATCGCGTACCCGAACGGAGTGGAGCCAGCCCCCAAGGGTCCGGATGGCATTGAAGCCAAGGCCTACGACGGCATCCCCACGCCTCAGGTGATGAAGCGGCTCAACGAGTTGATTGAGGCAGGCCCCTTCCACCTGGAGATCAGCCGTCTGTACGCATTGGAGGAGGCCGCGAAGGCGCAGCAGGAAGTGCTCAAGCACCACCTGGGCAAGTACGCGATGAAGCTTCAGTGACCGCTAATGCGGTTCAGGGTCGACCGTGGCGGTGTTGAGCATCCGCACCGCCACGGAGCGGCACTGGGAACAGACGACCCCACTGCGTTCCCAGTGCACCTGGGCCTCCAGCTCACCAGGATCCGCGGACCCTTCATCCAGCCGGCGGACGATCTCCGCGAGCGCCTGAGCGGGATTGCCCTCCAGGTCATCCGAAGGGTCGAGCAGGTCCTGCTCCCCTTCCAGCACCAGGGAGAAGCGGTAGTACACGGCATGCGCGGCGATGACGCGCCCGCAGGTCGCACAGGTCTTCGCTCGCGGTCCGGTCATGGCGACAAGGATAGCGGCGAATCCCGCTGACGCTTGAACGAAAGCCAGACACGGGGACCCAATCCATCGCAAGAGCCGGGGATCGAACCCGCGCCGGGTGGCACGAGCTCCCAGCAGAGTCGCGCCCTTACCAGCCAACCATCAGGAACAGCTCAGGTTCGACATCCCGACTCGAACCCTGTAGTCCCGCCGTGCGCCGCCCCATGCCGCAGGCTGGAACGCATCGCATAACGAGTCACAGAGGGGTCAACAGCGAGCAGGGAGTGTAATCGACCCTGTTAGATGGAGCTGACCGACGCGCAGTGGGAAGTCCTTCGTCCGCACCATACCCGGGACCGAGCGACAGCGCACAAGCGCCCAGGGAGGAAGTCCCTGGCGTGACCCTCAGGATATGCTCAGCGGCATTCTGTGGGTCTTGCGCACCGGAGCGCCATGGGCGGGCCCACCAGGGCGCTACCCGCCCTACTGCTACAGCTGTAGTTCGGAAGGCCCCGCAGCCTTCCTCCTGTTGAAGAAGCGGGAGGGGGAGGAGCGAGACTTCCCTCGCAGCAGCCATCGGCCACAGAAGCGCAGGCACCGGAAGTCCGGCTGGTTGGCCGTCTCGTGACGGAGTTGGACGCAGTAGGCGCCTGGCTGCAGCCGCACTTCCGCAGGCGCGAGGCGCATACCACCGCGGTCGAGTACGTGAAGGCGCTGCTGGGACGAGCGCAGCGCAAGAATGTGTAGGGCCTTTCGGAGGATGCGGGGCATCGAGCGCCCTACGCCTTCCAGCACCTGCTGCTGCGTGCGAAGTGGGACGCGGATGCGGTGCGAGATGACGTGCTGGAGTACGCACGCAGGATGCTGGGCGAAGGAGGCATTCTCGCGGTGGACGAGACGGGCTTCCTGAAGAAGGGAGAAAAGTCCGTGGGCGTCGCGCGCCAGTACACCGGCACCGCGGGCAAGGTGGAGAACGCGCAGGTAGGCGTTTTCCTCTCGTACGTGACACCGCTGGGGCATGCGCTGGTGGACCGGGAGCTGTACCTGCCGGAGCCGTGGACGGAGGACGAAGCCCGCCGCGAAGCGGGAGGCATTCCGGACGAAGTGGGCTTCGAGTCCAAACCGGCCCTCGCGCAAGGCATGCTGCAACGGGCGCTGGGGCAGCGCCGCTTCCTCGAAGACTTGCACTAGCCCTACGTGCTGGCGGTGGCCTCCAACACGCACGTCTGGCGTGGCTTCTACCAGGTGAAGCCGGGCGAAATGGTGCACGAAGTCTCGCCGGAGGCCTGGGTGCGTCTGTCCGCGGGTGCGGGCACCAAGGGCCCGCGTCCTTACGACTGGGCGCGCATGCGGCTCAACCGGCACCTGGGGCTGTCACGGTGGCTGCTATCTCGCAGAGGCCGCACGGACGGGAAGGTGGCCTTCTACGTTACCCACGCTCGACGCAATGCCTCGCTCAAGTCGATGGTGCGCGCGGCAGGCAGTCGGTGGGCGGCGGAGGAGGACTTCGAATCCGCCAAGAACGAGGTGGGCCTCGCTGACTATGAAGCGCGCACCTGGACGGCCAGGCATCGGCACATGACGTTGTGCCTGGTGGCCCACGTCTTTCTCGCAGCCGCGCGTGCCCTGGCCAATCTGCAACTCCAAGAGGGCCTGCCCCCAAAAGCACTCGGCCTGCCGAGGCGCAGAAACCCCATGCGTGCGTTTCTCGCCCGGCGCCGCCTTCACTGACGGCCTTCGTCCGCTACTCCGTCCAGGAAGTGCGAGCGCTTCTGATAGCGCTCTTGCTGCGCGTGGTGGCTCCATTGGCTCACGTCCTGGAACGGAGTCGCTGGCGACGCCACCACCAAGCCGTGGCCAGGCAGTGCCATTACCGGGCCAGAAAGGCGCGGTTCAAACTGCAGCTGTATGACTAGTACTCGTCCCGGATGAAGTCCTCCGGCCGGTAGTGGAAGGTGCAACGGGCCTTGGCAGTGGTGAAGCCCCAGCGAATGGGGACGCGATGGCGGTTGGCATCACGTTCCCAGGCGCGAGCTCTGTCGCGCAGGGTCTCGACTGAAGCGACCCGCTGGTGTCCTAGGCACTGGCGCGAGACGAGACTCACCTCGATTTCAGCCTGGTTGAGCCAGCTGCCATGCACCGGGGTGTAGTGCACACAGAAGCGGCTCCACAGGCGCAGGCCCTCCTTCCATCCGAAACGGCGCGTCAGCGAGAACCGCGTGTGGATGTTGAGGTTGTCCAGCACGAGGTGAATCTTCCGGGCCTTGGGGTAGCGGTGCGCCAGGTCCCGCAACGCTTCCGCGAAATCAGCGGCCTTGCGGCAGCGCGTTGCCTTCACGAAGTGGCGCCCCGTCCGAGGCTCCACCGCGCAGAAGAGATTGGCGGTGCCGCAGCGGATGTACTCGTAGTCACGCCGAGCGACAGCACCTGGATGCATGGGCAGCATGTCTCGCTTGGAGTCCAGCAGTTGCACGGGCCGCTCGTCGAAGCAGACGACAGGCTCACGTCGATTGAGTGGCTTCTCGTACAGGGCCAGCACGTCCTCCATTCGCTGGACGTACTGGGCGTCCAGGCTCGGCACGCATCACCTTTTTTTTCTGTCAAGGACCGGGGGCATGGATCGCGTGAGGGTCGGCCAAGCGGATCGCCCTGGTGAGTTCGTCAGGGAGCCGGTGCTCGAGTTCGCGGCGCTGACGAGATTGGGGTCGGCCAAGCGGATCGCCCT
>NZ_RAWL01000521.1:0-5427 GCF_003668885.1 Corallococcus sp. AB049A
GGCCCACCCAAGCCGCAGACGCTGCCGAGTGCCGTCTGGATCAACAACCCCGCCCGGTTGGCCAACTCACTGGAGGTTGCGCAGTAATCTCACGAACTCGCTGTCTCACTCACGTTGACAGGTTCCGAGTCTGCGGCCCCCAGGAAGGTTCCGACCCTGTTGCTCCAAATCGACAAACTTCGCTTATACTGAGCAACACACAGAACGCTAGAAAACCGTTCTGGCAGAAGGGACATTGGTCGTGATCGATCTCCTCTTGAAGTTAATCGACCGGTTGATCCAGTTGAAGCAGTACAAGACGCAGCGCCTTGAGCGCGTGTTCAGGTCGATCATTGAGCCAACGTACAAGGAGCTTGCTGAGATTCACCGTGACTATCTGCAAATGTTCGAGGAACTGGGGCGTCAGTTGCCATCTCCTTTGGAGATGAATGACGAAGCTGGAAAGAGGCAACTGCTCAGAACTGCGGAACAACTCCGGCAACGGCGAATCTTGTTCGAGCCCGTCAGGGAAAAAGTGTCTGCGCTCAAGCGGGAACTCTTTGGGACTGTTGCCAACCCGAGAACACTGGGTTTCTCTGCGGAGATCGATGATGCCGTTCGAGCCATGCTGGACTATCTGCCCGACGGCGTTCCGTCGGACGGTGAGGGTTCCAGAGCGACGGCCCTGTATATGGCGATTCGCGAGAGCGCCGTCGCCATTTCGCTTCCTCAGGTCAACGCGCACGGAGCCACACTCCCGGATGTTGTAGCATTTACAGTCAACGACTGCCGCCAAAAGTGGGATGTCGTCTGTGAAAAATTTGTCCGCCTGCAAGTGATGGTTGGGACTGCAGCATGAGTCGGACTGTCATGCACGGCGACTGGACAATCGGGCATTCACTCCTTGGAGAGTTTACGCTGGAGCGCGAACTAGGCAGCGGCGCATTCGGCCGTGTCTACCTCACTCGGAACTCCGTCACGGGAGAAAGGTACGCGGTCAAGAAGGTTCATACGCCCAGCGAGCAGAATCGGCAGGCTTTCCTCGTCGAACTGCAGTCATGGGTTGATATGCCGCGACACTCCCATATCGCATCGTGCCGTTTCTTCCGCACCAACGGAGACGACGTTCTGGTCTTTGCCGAATACGTGGATGGCGGCTCGCTGCTCGACTGGATCGCTCATGGGAAATTGAGCGCAGGCGGCAAGAAGATAGCCATGGAACGAATCCTCGGCATCGCCATGCAAGCTGCCCAGGGACTTGATGCAGCACATCAACGAGGACTGGTGCACCAGGACTTCAAACCTAGCAACCTTCTTCTCACCTCCGACGGTGTGGCAAAGGTGACTGACTTCGGCCTTGCTCGGTACCAGCAACTTCCTCATGACTTCGATGTGATCCTTGATTACTTCACAGAGGGGCTTGAGGCGGGCGGATCCCACACGCCGTCGGAGTTGCGGAAAAAAGTCAAACAAGCCTTGATTGCTGCATCCGACTTTCATGTCGAAAACGCAGGCACATTCACGCGCCTATATGCATCCCCTGAGCAAATGCGCGGCCAGACCATCAATGCCCGATCCGACGTATGGAGTTGGGGCGCCACGTTGCTGCACATGTTGCTCGGCAGCGCAAGCTGGAACTCTGTGCCAGAGTTGCTATCCGAGGTGGACGCACTGAAAGCTGGTTCCATGTCCTTGGAGGCAGCGGCGCCTGGTCTGGTTAACGTGCTTCACCAAGCACTTCGCCAGGAACCAGCCGAGCGGTGGCCGTCGCTTGCACTAGCCGCTGCTGCAATGAATGATGTATTCCGCAACGCATTCGGTCGTCCCTACCTGTCGGAGGCAATGCGCGAGGACTCGGTTCCAGATAAACGCCATAACCGTCGGCTCCCCTCGGGAGGTGGCTGGAGCGATCCTCTGTTCTGGCTCATGCGTGCATATCATGCCGCAGGGCGCAATCTAGCGGACGCTGGGCCCTTCTATCCAAGACTGTCAGGCTCCCTGAAGGCTCAAGCTGTCGCGGATCTGCGTGCACTCAACGAGGCACGGGCTGTGTTTGCTGGAAAAGGAAGCCTATTAACTCCAGACGAGCGCATTCAACTGGGCTCGCTTCATGCAGAAATTGCCGCAGTCCATGAAAGTCTGGGGGACATGGCGGGCGCTTTAGATAACTATGGGCAATGCCGTGTGTTGTTGTCCACACCCACGAAAGAGGTAGATCTGGGCGTCTTGCTCGTTGCGCTCAACAACCGCGCAGTGCTCCTCCGGCGAGCGGACCGTAACGAAGAAGCAATGGCCGCGTGTCGCGAGGTCATGACTTTGTGTGAGCGGCTTCCCCGCTCGCAAAGGCTCTACAAAGTTCAAGCAGCCAGTGCACTTTTGACTCTGGGGAATGCGACGGAGGCTTTGCATGAACGACTGCGTCACTATGATGAGGCACTTGAGCTGCTCGGGGGCACGAACGAGTGGGAACTGATCGCCAAAGTACATGCATCGACTGCTGCAGTCTTCGAGGCGATGGGCAGTCGAGCACAGGCCACAGCTGCATATGAAAGCGCTGCAACTCTTCTGACTGACTTAATAAAGCAGGATGAGCAGCGCGCCGATCTGAAATATGTGTTAGTCACGATGCTGCGCAATCGCACAAGCGTAGCCCAGCAAGATCAAAAGTGGGAGATTGCGCTCCAATTCGCGGAAAAAGCGGTCAGCATGCTTGAGCCGCTCGTAAAAACAGCGGGGCACACTGAATACGCCGGAGAACTTGGGGAAATCTATTTCACATGCGCGCTCGCTCGTGAGGCTATGGGATTACCGTTTCCGGCGATCGAGGCATACAAACATGCAGCGGACCTGCTGCGTGCCGCCGTGGTGGACGAAGGGCGCACCCAATTGGCATCCAAACTGGGGGATGCTCTTCGCAACCATGCCACGATTCTGCTCAAGTTCTTCCAGACCGAGGCAGCTCTCTCGGTGTGCCAGTACGCATCCTCGCTCTGGCAGAACATCTCCCAGCACTGGCGTTCGCCTGAGGCGAAGATGGAGTTAGCGCGCGTGGAATTGTGTTTTGGCACGGCACTCGGCCAAGCGCAACGACTTCAGGCGGCTGCCGGGCGCTTTGAGACAGTCATCGCAATACTCCGCGACTTGGAGCAGGACGAGTTGTTCCCCCTATGGCCGAAAGTCATGGCCTCAGCCTTGATGGAACGAGGGATCTTGGCACGCAGATCCCAAGTACCCGCCGAAGCTGTACATCTCTATCGGGAGGCGCTGGAGGTCATAAGGCCGCTCGGCGATGACGTGGACACATTGGGCACGCGCGCACTGATCTTTCAGAACATGGCCAATGCCCTGATGGATGCAGGTGAATACGAAAATGCGGAACAGCCCCTCGAGCAGTCCACCTCAACCTGGGTTTCCCTGGCAGAAGCTGGGTATGTCAACGCCCGAGAAGAGCTGGCCCTGACGTTGCAATCGAGTGCGGGAAACGCTGCTCGCCTAGGCCTTAGCAAAGAGGTGCTCCGCCGCAGCGCTGTGGGCCTCACAATATTTCAGGAACTGATTGCACAAGGGACCCGCGACGACCTGCTGGGTTACATGGCGAGAATGCTGTGGCTGAGGGGAAGAGCACTCGTACATGAGGGAGAACCGCTTGCTGCGATTCAATCTTGCAAAGACGCTCTGAATGTCATCGCAAAAATGAGACATTCCCCTCAGCGAGAGATGCTCCAGCCACTGATTCCTGCTCTCCAAGAGAGACGCAAATCACTTGCGCAGATGGTTGAGACGGCGAGCAAGAATCCAATGGTGACAACTGCAAAGGCCGACTCCTTGGTTGAGGATGGAAAGGAGTCGGAACGAACGGGCCAAGCTCTACATGCATGCGAATTCTACAGCGAAGCTATAGGAGTCTACCGCTATCTCATGCAGGTCCTGCCGGATGCGGCTATTGCGGAGCGCCTAGCCTCCACGCAGCTTCAAAATGCTGTTGTTTCCATGTTTTCTCAACGTACTTCTGCAGCAGCAGAAGCCTTCAGCCATGCAATCCGCGGATATGACGCCTTGCTATCTCGCACCCCACGGTCTCTCTCGTTGTGGGAAGGATGGGTAAGGTCAAGGCTGGGATGGGCAATGTTCTTGAAAAATGAAGGGCAGATTGCTGCGGCGCGAGAGGCCGCTACTGTCCTCAAAACACGTCTTACTGCAGAAGCCCCTAGGGAAGTCCGCAGTCGGTATGAATCCAAAGTCGAAGAGGCACTGTGTGACTGAACCTGCAGTTGCAGCTCGACAGAGACCGCATTCCCGCCTCCACTTACAGCACCTAACGAAAGTGCGGACCGGACTGGCCAGGAGCAAGGGCCGTCTCCAGCTTGAGGAGCATGGTCCGCGAACTCGTCCCCGACGCCTTCTGGCAGCGCGTGGCGCCGCTGCTGCCTCCGCCTCGGCCCAAGAAGAAGCTGGGCCGTCCTCGTGCGGATGACCGGGCGGCGCTGGAGGCCATCGTCTTCGTGCTCCGAAGCGGCATCCCGTGGGAGATGCTGCCTCGCAAGCAGTTCGGCCTGTCGGGCATGACGGCTTGGCGCCGGCTGGAGGAATGGACCCAGGCTGGCGTGTGGGAAAAGCTCCAGGCGCAACTGCTGGATGAGTTGGGTCTGCGAGGCAAAGTGGACTTCTCTCGTGCCTCCATCGACTCCTCGTCCGTGCGGGCGTCAAAAAGGGGGCCCTCACGGGCCCAAGCCCGACGGATAGAGCGAAGGCGGGTAGCAAGCATCATCTTCTCGTAGACGCCCACGGACTGCCGCTGACCGAGTCGGTAACGGCAGCCAACGTGCACGACACGCACGAACTCTTCCCGCTCGTCGACTCCGTGCCTGCGGTGCGCGTGCCCTCGGGGCAGAGGCGGCTTCGCCCACGCAAGCTGCACGGCGACAAGGCCTATGCCTCCAGGAAGAACCGGCGAGGGCTTCGCCTGCGTGGCATCGCCGCTCGCATCGCCCGCCCAGGCGTCGAGTCCAAGGAACGGCTGGGCCGCTACCGCTGGGTCGTGGAGCGCACGCTGGCCTGGAAGAACCAGCTGCGCCGACTCCGAGTCCGCGATGAGCGCAGGGACGACGTCCACTTCGGATTCCTCGTCCTTGGCTGCTGCCTCATGCTCCTGCGCCGCCTATGCCCTGACATTTGTTAGAGGCTGTAAAAGCCGCAAGTTTCACAAGACAGCAATTTCCATACAACAGCCCTCGACTACAGAAAGTATCCGCCGAATGAGCGTCTGATTGGCCGCCTCGTGACGGCCCTGGATACAGTCTCTGCTCCGGCACTTTTGCGCGGCCCTCTCTGCCAAGGTGAGTGAGACAGTCCGTACCCAGCAGTTTAGTGTGCAGGGCGACCCAGGCAGGGACGATGAATCCGGTGGTGGAAGAGGCTCGGGTCAGGGAGACCGAGGTGGTGGAGAAG
>NZ_RAWL01000522.1:0-5409 GCF_003668885.1 Corallococcus sp. AB049A
CCCCCACTCGAGCGCTTCTCCCCGCCACGCCGGGCGCCAGGGGAGGGCTTCTTCGTCTTCTGCATCCGGACGGTGGGGGTGCGCGCGGTGGACTGACGGGAGGCCATGGATGTAGGCACATGTACCCCAACCATGACCGCTGTCCAGAAGCTGGCCGGATCCGCACCCGGCGTGCCCTCCGCGAGAAGGCGTGGATGAGCAAGTGGATGGAAGTCCAAGTCAGGATTGGAAAGGGATTGCGTCGGCATGGGCCGTGACTCCCGAACCCAATGTCAGACATCTTGAAAATCCCGGGCGAACCGTTCAAGAAAGAGTGTCCTGCACGTCGGACACAGGCAGAACACGACAGCGGCATGCCTGCCGCGAGGGGGATACCTTGAGATTGAATCCGGCACGGTGGGTCTGGCTCATCCTGGCACTCGCGGTGAGTGCCTGTGGGAATGAACAGCCCCCCACCCACCCCACCGACACGGTGGCGTCCATCCTCCTCGGCGGCGCGTCCGCCGAGCCCCTGCGCGTGGGCGAAACCCTGCAGCTCACCGCCACGCCGAGGGATGCGGCCGGCAACACCGTGAACCGTCCGGTGAGCTGGGCCTCCAGCAACACCGAGGTCGCGGCGGTGAGCGCCCAGGGACTGGTGACGGCCGTGAAGCCCGGCGACGCGGTCATCTCCGCCTCCAGCGAGCGCAGCACCGCCACGGTCGTGGTGCGCGTCGCTGAAGCGCCGGCCCCTGACACCTCGGTGGCGTCCATCCTCCTCGGCGGCGCCCCCACCGAGCCCCTTCCCGCGAACGAAACCGTGCAGCTCACCGCCACGCCGAGGGATGCGGACGGGAACACCCTGAGCCGTCCGGTGCGCTGGACCTCCAGCGACAGCGAGGTCGCGGAGGTGAACGCCGAGGGCCTGGTGACGGCCGTGAAGCCGGGCGACGTGGCCATCTCCGCCTCCAGCGAGCGCAGCACCGCCAGTGTCGTGGTGCGCGTGACCGTGGCGAGGGTGGCGACCGTGACGCTCGACGGCGTCCCCACGGGCCAGGTGGCGGTGGGCACCACGGTGCAGCTCTCCGCGACGCCGAAGGACTCCCGTGGCACTCCCCTCCCCGAGCGCACCGTCACCTGGAGCTCGAGCGATACGACCCGGGCGCAGGTGAGCGCCACCGGCCTGGTGACGGCGCTGAAGGCCGGACAGGTGACCGTCACCGCGACCAGTGAGACGAAGAGCGCGTCCGCGACCCTCGAACTCTATGTCCCCGTCGCCCAGATTTCGGTCTCGCCCTCCTCCGCGGTGATCGCCATCGGCCGGGAGCTCCAGCTCCAGGCGGTCCTGAAGGACGCCCAGGGCAACGTGCTGACGGGCCGCACGGTGACGTGGGTGAGCTCCGACATGTCCCGCGCGGAGGTCCAGTCGAACGGCAAGGTCACCGGCAGGAGCGAGGGCACGGCGACCATCACCGCCACCTGCGAAGGCAAGTCCGCCACGGCCCAGCTGCGGGTGATTACGACGACGGGTTCGTGGAACCAGACCGAGGACTGGGCGACGTACCAGGGAAACGCCCGGCACACCGGCGCGGTGGATGCGACACTGGATCCCGCGGTCTTCCGCGAGCTGTGGGTCCGCCAGGTGTTCACGGGCTCCGCCGCGCTGAACCCCGTCACCGAAGGCAATGGCCGGGTCTTCGTCTCCACCCAGAGCTACTTCGGCAGCCAGCAGCTGACCACGCTGGATGCCCAGACGGGCGCGCCGCTGTGGACGTATGACTTTGGCGCCATCCACGGGGCCCACCCGCCCGCCTATTCCGACGGCCGGGTGTACCTCACCACCTCGGGGCACCAGGACTCGTTCCTCTACGCCTTCGACGCGGCCGACGGCAGCCTCCAGTTCAAGAGCGCGTACGGCAACCAGTGGTCGACCTATTACGCCCCCGTCGTGTCCGACGGGAGCGTGTTCATGGCCGGCGGCTACTACGACGGCATGTACAGCTTCAACGCGACCAGCGGGAAGCAGCAGTGGTTCAGCTACACCACCCAGTACAACGCGTGGACGCCCGCGGTGGCCGGAGGCCAGGTCTTCGCGTACACCGAAGCGCAGCTGCAGGTGGTGGATGCGCTCACGGGAACCGTGGCCTACAAGATTGACGACCCTGGCTTCAGCTGGGCCGGGTGGAGCATGAACATGGCCCCGGTGCTGGGTGGCGCCCAGAACGTCCTCGCCCGGCAGTACAACCGGCTGCTCTCCTTCGACCTGGAGAACCGGCGGATCGCCTGGACGCTGAAGGACTCCTTCACGGGCAACGTCACGGTCGCGGACGGCGTGCTGTATGTCTTCAACAAGGGCAAGGTGGAGGCCCGGGCGGAGTCCAACGGGGACCTGCTCTGGACCTGGACGCCCCCCACGGGCACGCCGCAGGGGACCATGGTCGTGACGGACAACATGCTCTTCGTGAGCACCGCCACGAACACGTACGCGGTGGACCTGACCACCCGGGCGCACGTCTGGACGTATCCCGCCGGCGGATACCTGGCGCTGGGCAAGGACGGCATCCTGTTCATCGCGCGGAGCAATGGGAGCCTCTCCGCCATCACGGTGAAGTAGCGACCCGCTGATCCGGGGAATGAGCGGTTGGCAGGGACGCAGAAATTGCGCGGCGCCGGGGGGCGCCGCGCAGGTCTTGCGAGGACCCAGGAGGTCACCCGAGGCAGCGTGAACGGCCGGCGGCTTGCAATGCCGCCCTGGCGTCATGACCAGCCTGGAACTCGCGAGATGGCAGTTCGGAATCACCACGGTCTACCACTTCATCTTCGTCCCGCTCACCATCGGGCTCGCCCCGCTGGTCGCGCTGCTGCAGACGCTCTGGGTGGTGACCGGCAAGCCGGGGTGGCTGCGGCTGACGCGGCTCTTCGGCAAGCTGTTCCTGATCAACTTCGCGCTCGGCGTGGTGACGGGCATCGTCCAGGAGTTCCAGTTCGGGATGAACTGGAGCGAGTACGCCCGCTTCGTGGGGGACGTGTTCGGCGCGCCGCTGGCGATGGAGGCGCTGGCGGCCTTCTTCATCGAGTCCACCTTCCTCGGCCTCTGGATCTTCGGCTGGAAGCAGCTGCCCCGCGCGCTGCACCTCGCCTCCATCTGGCTGGTGGCGTTCGCGGTGAACCTCTCCGCCTACTTCATCCTCGCGGCCAACTCCTTCATGCAGCACCCCGTCGGAGCGCGCTTCAACCCCGCCACCGGGCGCGCGGAGATGACGGACATCCTGGCGGTGTTGACCAACAACACGGTGCTCGTGGCCTTCCCCCACACGGTGACGTCCGCCTTCCTCGTCGCGGGCACCTTCGTGGCGGGCGTCTGCGGCTGGCTGATGGTGCGCTCCAGCCAGTCGGGTGAAGCGGCAACGGCCCAGGACTTCCGCGCCGGGCTGCGGCTCGGGCTCGTCACCGTCATCGTCTCCGGCATCGGCGTGGCGGTGAGCGGAGATGCCCAGGCGAAGCTGATGTTCGAACAGCAGCCCATGAAGATGGCCGCGGCCGAAGCGCTCTGTGACGGACGCGCCGGGGCGCCCTTCTCACTGCTGGCGGTGGGAGACCTGAACAACGACTGCCGGGGCGTGCGCCACCTGCTGGAGATCCCCGGCCTCACGTCCTACCTCGCGCGCTCGGACTTCCAGGCACCCCTCGAGGGCGTCAACGACGTCCAGAAGCGCTACGAGGCGCGCTACGGGGCGGGACCGGACTACGCGCCGAACCTCGCCGTCACGTACTGGTCCTTCCGCCTGATGATCGGCCTGGGCGTGGGGAGCGCGGCGCTGGCGCTCATCGGGTTCTGGCTCACGCGGGGCGGCGTGGCGAGCAACTCGGAGCGGTTCGCCCGGCTCTGCCTCGCGGCGCTGCCCACCCCGTTCCTCGCGTGCTCCTTCGGGTGGATCTTCACCGAGATGGGACGGCAGCCCTGGCTGGTGGCGCCCAACCCCACCGGCGTGGACACGCTCCGCCTGTTGACGGCCAGCGGCGTCTCCACCGCCGTCTCACCCGCCATGGTGTGGACGACGCTGATTGGCTTCACCTGCGTCTACGGCGCGCTGGCGGCGGTCTGGTTCTACCTGATGCGGCACTTCGTCCGCGCGGGCCTGAAGCACCCGGCGACCCACGCGGCCGAGGACAGCCATCCTGAAACCGCGCCGCTGTCGTTTGGCTACTGAAGCTCCCGGCCCCCCTTCTCCTGGCATCGGTCAATCATCATGGAACTGAATACGCTCTGGTTCTGTCTCATCGCGGTCCTCTGGACGGGCTACCTGGTGCTGGAGGGCTTCGACTTCGGCGTGGGGATGTGGCTCTCCGTCCTGGGCAGGACCCCGGCGGAGCGCCGCGCGGTGCTGCGCACGATTGGCCCCGTCTGGGATGGCAATGAGGTGTGGCTGCTCACCGCCGGGGGCGCCACGTTCGCGGCCTTCCCGGAGTGGTACGCGACGCTCTTCTCCGGCTTCTACCTGCCGCTCTTCCTCATCCTCGTCGCGTTGATCGTCCGCGGCGTCGGGCTCGAGTTCCGCTCCAAGCTGGACAGCCCCACGTGGCAGCGCCGCTGGGAGCAGGCCATCCAGGTGGGCTCGTGGCTGCCCGCGCTGCTCTGGGGCGTCGCGTTCGCGAACATCGTGCGCGGGGTCCCCCTGGACGCGAACCACCAGTTCACCGGGACGTTCCTGGGCCTGCTGTCTCCCTTCGCGCTGCTCGGCGGCCTGGCCACCACGCTGCTGTTCCTCAGCCACGGCGCGGTCTTCGTCGCGCTGAAGACCCAGGGTGCGCTGCGGACGCGGGCGCTCGGCTGGGCCCGGCGGGTGGCGCTGCCCACGCTCGCGGTCAGCGGCGCGTTCGGGCTGTGGACGCAGGTGCGGTACTCCGTGGCCTGGACGTGGCCGGTGCTGGGGTTCGTGGCGCTGGCGCTGGCGGCGGCGTCGCTGAGCGTCTGGCGGGAGCGGGAGGGCTGGGCCTTCACGTTCAACTGTCTGGCCATCGCGGGCGTGGTCGTGCTGCTCTTCGGCTCGCTCTTCCCGGACGTGATGCCGGCGCTGGAACCGGCGCACTCGCTCACCGTGCACAACGCGTCGAGCACGCCCTACACGCTGCGGATCATGACGTACGTCGCCGTCGCGCTGGTGCCGTTCGTGCTGGCCTACCAGGGGTGGACCTACTGGGTGTTCCGCCAGCGCGTCACCGTCGACGACTTCACCCCGGCGCTGGGAGAGGGCTGAGCGTCCGATGAAGCCGCTCGACCCGAAGCTCCTGCGGCACGCGAGCGCGGCGCGGCGCTACGTGCTGCTCACCGCGGGCCTGGGGCTCGGGATGGTCGCGCTCACGGTCCTGCAGGCGCGGGGGCTGGCGCGGCTGCTGGGACATGCCCACGACCTGGCGGGGGGCCTGGGG
>NZ_RAWL01000523.1:0-5388 GCF_003668885.1 Corallococcus sp. AB049A
GGGGACGGGGCTGGGGCTGTCGCTCAGCCATGACATCATCGTGCAGGGCCACCAGGGCACGTTCCGCATGGAGACGGCGCCGGGTGAGTTCACGGAGTTCGTCATCACCCTGCCCAGGCGGGGGGGACGGTCATCAATGGATCGAGGCTCGGGAACGCGATGAAGAACCCAATGGATCCTACGTTGCTGGAGGCCTTCCAGGGCCGGTACGAGCTCCTGTCCGAGCTGGGCGAGGGCGGCTTCGGCCGCGTCTACAAGGCCCGCCAGGTGACCACCGGCCAGAACGTGGCGGTGAAGCTCCTGCGCCTGACGGAGGGCGCGACGCCGGAGTCGGTGGAGCGCCGCAGCGCGCGCTTCGAGCGCGAGATGAAGCTGTGCGCGCAGATGCACCACCCGAACATCGTGCGGCTCATCGATTCAGGCCGCGCGCAGGGCGGCGCCGTCTACTCCATCTTCGAGTTCGTGCCGGGCAAGAACCTGGCGCAGGTGCTCGCGGAGGAGGGCGTGCTGGATCCGGTGGAGGCGCGCCACCTGATGCTCCAGCTCCTGGACGCGCTGGCGTGCGCGCACGCGCAGAACGTGGTGCACCGCGACCTGAAGCCCGCGAACATCATGGTCGTGCCCACCGGCGCCCGGCGCAACGCGCTGGTGCTGGACTTCGGCATCGGGTCCGTCACGGATGAGCTGACGCGCGCGGAGCCGCAGCCGCGCATCACGTCCACCAACGAATCGCTGGGCACGCCGTCGTACGCGGCGCCGGAGCAGCTGCGCGGGCAGGCGCCCACGCCGCGCTCGGATTTGTACGCGTGGGGGCTCGTGTTCCTGGAGTGCCTCACCGGCCGGCGCGTCTTCGAGGGCGCCACCGTCGCGGAGGTCATCTTCCAGCAGCTGTCCACGGAGCCGGTGCCCATTCCCCCGGCCATCGCCGCGCACCCGCTGGGCAAGCTGCTCCAGCGCGCGACGGCGAAGGACGCGTCCCAGCGCACCGTGTCCGCGGAGGTGCTGCTGCGCCAGCTGGAGGCGGTGGACGTCTCCAACCTGCCGCGCCGGCCCTCGTCCGTGCGCATCCAGCCCGCCGCCCCCAACGCGGAGACGGCGACGGTGGAGCTGTCCAGCCGCACGCCCAATGCCGTGTCCACGCGCTCGCGCCGGTGGGCGGAGGGTGAGCGCCGCCAGCTCACGGTGGTGTGCTGCACGCTGTCCGCCACGCAGACGGCGCCGGGACCGGTGGACATCGAGGAGTTGGATCACGTGCTGGGCGCCCAGCAGGAGGTCTGCATCGAGATCGCCCGGCGCTACAACGGCCACATCGCCAGCGCGCTGGGCGACATCGTCCTCTTCTACTTCGGCTATCCGGCGGCGCGGGAGGACGACGCCCGGCGCGCGGCGCAGGCGGCGCTGGACATGGTGGCGGAGGTGAAGCGGCGCGGACGGGCCATCGAGGCCGAGCGCGGCACGCGGGTGGAGATCCGCGTGGGCCTGCACACGGGCCTGGTGGTGTCTCGCGAGCAGCGGGACCCGACGCTCTCCGGCCTGGGCTTCGTGGTGGGCACCACGCCGAAGATCGCCTTCCGGCTGTCCACCTCCGCGCCTCCGGGCGCCATCCTCGTCACGGGCGACACGCAGCAGCTGGTGCGCAAGCACTTCCCGCTGGACGCCGTGCCCGCGTCCCCCAACGAGCTGTTGCCTCCGGGCCTGGAGACGTTCGTGCTCCAGGGCGCGGACGCGACGTGGAGCGGCGCCGAGGACGCGCTCACGCTGGTGGGCCGCTCGCGCGAGCTGGACCTGGTGCTGTCGCGCTGGGAGCAGGTGCGCTCCGGGCAGGGACAGGCGGTGCTGATTTCCGGTGAGCCGGGCATCGGCAAGTCGCGCCTCATGCGCGAGCTGGGAGACCGGCTGGGCGCGGAGCCGCACACGTGGCTGGAGGCCCGCTGCACGCAGGACAGCTCCGGCCAGGCGTATGCCCCCGTGGTGGACCTGCTCACGCGGATGCTGGATCCGAACCGCGACCTGCCTCCGGAAGGCCGGCTGACGGGCCTGGAGGCGCTGCTGTCCGGCTACAGCTTCGACCTGCCGGAGACGCTGCCGCTGTTCGCGTCGCTGTTGTCCCTGCCGCTGCCGCCGGAGCGCTGGGCGCCGCTGGACGTGTCGCCGATGAAGCACCGGGAGCTCACCCGCAACGCGCTGCTGGCCCTGCTCGCGGCGATGGCGGAGCGCCAGCCCGTGGTGCTGGCGCTGGAGGACCTGCACTGGGCGGATCCGTCCTCGCTGGAGCTGCTCAAGGCGCTGGTGGAGGAGGTGTCCTCGTCGCGCCTGCTCACGCTGTTCAGCGCGCGCCCGGAGTTCGAGCCGCCCTGGGCCGCGTCGGCGGTGACGCAGGTGCAGCTGGGCGCGCTGGGACGCCCGGAGGTGGAGCGGCTGGCCACCGCCGCCGCGGGAGCGCCGCTGTCTCCGGAAGCGCTGGAGGAGATCGTCACGCGCACGGACGGCATCCCGCTGTTCGTGGAGGAACTGGTGCGCACGCTGCGCGAGTCCGGCGCGCTGGTGGAGCGCGAGGGCCGCTTCGCGCTGGAGGCGGGCCGCGCGGGCCCCACGGTGCCGGGCACGCTGAGGGATCTGCTGGTCGCGCGATTGGACCGGCTGGGCCGCGCCAAGGAGACCGCGCAGATCGCCTCCGTGCTGGGCCGTGAGCTGACGCATGAGCTGCTGCGCCACGTGAGCCCCCTGACGCCGGAGGCGCTGGAGACGGACCTGGAGCGGCTGGTGGGCTCCGGGCTCCTGCACCGCAAGCGCCGGCCGAAGGGGCCCGTGTACCTCTTCAAGCACGCGCTGGTGCGGGACGCGGCCTACGACTCCATGCTCAAGCGCTACCGCCAGCAGATGCACGCGAAGGCGGCGGAGGCGCTGGAGGCGCACTTCCCGGAGCAGGTGGAGTCGCGGCCGGACCTCCTCGCGCACCACTGGGCCGCCGCGAACCTGAAGCGCAAGGCCATCCTCTACGCGCAGAAGGCCGCGTTCGCCGCGCTGGTGCGCTCCGCGTACCTGGAGGCCATCCTCTTCGCCCGGCTGGGTCTGTCATGGCTGGACGCCATCGATGACCCGGTGGAGCGCGCGCAGCTGGAGCTGAGCCTCAACGGCGTGCTCGCCCCGGCGCTGATGTCCACGCAGGGCTGGCGCTCGCAGGACCTGCGCACCGTGGCCGAGCGCTCGCTGGAGCTGCTCTTCACCGTGGGGGAGAGCCCCTACGCGGCCCCGACCCTGTGGGTCCTCTCCATCTTCTACCACCTGGGGGGAGACCAGCGCCGGGTGCGCGGGCTGATGGATCGGCTGGTGGCGCTGGCGCAGCGCACCGGGGACGCGGGCCAGGAGGCGGTGGCGCTCACCATCCTCTCCAACATCGAGCTGCTGGAAGGCCGCCTGGGAGAGGCGAAGGCGAAGGCGGACCGGTGCCTGTCCCTCTTCGACCCCGTCGAGCACCGGATGCACCGCATCCTCTACGGGCAGGACACGCGCGTGGGCGGCGAGTCCGTGCTGTGCCGGGGGATGTGGCTGCTGGGCTTCCCGGACCAGGCGAAGGCGCACGGCGAGGCCGCGGTGGCGTGGGGCCGCGAGCTGAACCATGGCACCAGCATTGGCCTGTCCTTCATCTACCTGCTGCTGCTGGCGCAGGAGCACGGCGACCGGACGGAGGCGCTCCAGCTCATCTCCCAGCACGCGGAGCTGTCCCACCGCTACGGCCTGCTGGAGCAGTCCGCCTACGTGGGCATCCTGCGCGGGTGGGCGATGAAGGACGTGGAGGCCGTGCGGCGCGGCGTGGCGATGCGCGAGGCGTTCGGCACGGAGATGGACCAGCCGGCGTACTACGCCATGCTCGCGGAGCTGGAGCTGGAGCTGGGCCTCCTGGAGGCGGCGCTCGCCACCGTGGAGCATGGACGGCAGCGCGCCCAGGTCCTGGGTGAGGCGTACCACGAGTCCAAGCTGCTTCGCGTCAAGGGGCAGGTGCTGCTGCAGCGGGACGGGAACACTGCACCCTCCGCGGAGTCGTGCTTCCGTCAGGCGGCGGAGGCGGCGCACGCGCAGGGGGCCCGGATGCGGGAGCTGCAGGCCGTCACGTGGCTGGCGCGGGTGCTCCAGGCCTCGGGACGTCAGGAAGAAGCCCGGCAACGGCTGCAATCGGTCTACAGTACCTTCTCCGAAGGCTGGGGAACCCCGCCCGTCTCGGAAGCCCGCGCCCTGTTGGATGCGCTGGGAGGAGAAGGCTGACATGAGCAAGAAGAAGCCGGAGTCGAAGGCCGCGCCCGCTCGGGCCCGCCCGGTGGCGCGCAAGCCCACGCGGAGCCCGGGGGGCCAGGCCTCGGTGAATGACTGGCAGGCCGTGTGGATGCGCGCCGTCGCGCTCGCGTGGAAGGAGCCGGAGTTCGAGGCGGCCCTGCAGAAGAACCCGCGCGAGGCTCTCAAGAAGCGCTTCGACTTCGACCTGCCCGCCAGCATCCACCTGAAGGTCGTCCCCTCCACCGTGGCGAACGCGGCGTCGGACGGGACGTGGAAGGTGAACAGCGCGGAGGTGGAGCTGCACCTGCCGAAGAAGCCGGCCGACGTGGCGGATCACGCCGTGGCGCTCTCCAGCCTCACCGACACGCACGGCCGTTCGCACTGCTGCGGCAGCCCCTGCTGCTGACGGGGCTCCGGAGCAGTCCGCCGGAGTAATCAGGGAGACGCGAGGGGCGCGTCTCCCCCGGACACCGCGAAGGCGCCCACGCTGGCCTCGCCGAAGCCGTCCACGCCCGCCACGCGCTGGAAGAAGTCCGGGTCGCTCCGGCCCAGCGCGTAGGGCCTCAGGCCCATCGCGGTGGACACCAGGTAGAGCGTCTGCACCAGCGCTCCCGTGTCCTGCAGCACCAGCGAGTACGCCAGCGTCTCGTACTTCCACGCGAGCCGGGGCACGCGCGCGGCCACCACCATCAGCACCTCCGGCCGCTCGAAGGGCTCCACCGGCGCGCGCGCTTCGTCCAGCAGCGCGTGGAACTCCGGCGTCGGGCCGCTCAGCTTCTCCAGCCGGTGGCCCAAGGGGTCGTAGTGGTAGGCGCCCGGGGCCAGGCCCTGGCACTCGCCCACCATGGGGTAGAGCTCCAGCGCGTACACCGCGCCCGCGCCGGGGTAGGGCCGGTCGGTGATTTCGCCGTCCTGCGTGGTGCGCACGTCGCGCACGCGCGCGGAGCGGTAGAGCAGTTCGCCCAGCTGCTGCACGGTGAGCGGTGAGGCGCCCCGGCCGCGCAGGCTCCGGCGGGCCTCCAGCACCTCCGTGAAGGAGCGGTCGCCTCCCGAGCGCAGCGCCTCCAGGTCCGGCCGGTGCAGCTCGACGACCTCCTCGGTCACCGTGGGCTTGAG
>NZ_RAWL01000524.1:0-5378 GCF_003668885.1 Corallococcus sp. AB049A
CACCGCCTCCGTGGGACGCCACCACGTCCGAGTAGCGCACGCCGGTGAGCCCTTCATCCAGCAGCGCCCGGGCGCGCTCCTCGTGCTCCGCCACGCCGCTGGGGGCCATGTCGTGCACCGCGAAGGCCTGCAGCCCCGGCAGCCGCTGCCGGTCCGCGCCGAACACGGTGAGCGCCAGCACCTCCGGGCGCTGGTTGAGCACCGCGGCGATGTGCAGCCGCTGCGCTTCGCGGGGCAGGGTGAAGAAGCCGCCCGGCACGCTGGACAGCCCCACCACGCGCTCCGTGGGGTCCTCCAGGAAGCTTTCGGCCTTGAGCCGCAGCTGCTTGACGCGCTCCTGCGCCAGCTCCTGCGCGTCGCGGATGAGCAGCTCGCGCGTATGGGACACCGACAACCAGCCCACCATCAGCGTGGGGATGATGCTGACCACCAGCATCAAGAGGAGGATGGCTTTGAAAAGTCGCACGGCGGTGGCTCCTCGCTCGGGTCGGGCGGCTACTTCTGCCACCCGTCCTTCACCTTGACGTTGAGTTCGAGCGATTCCGCGGCCAGCTCGAAGCGCCGTGTCTGGGAGGGCAGGGACCGCCCCTGCTCCGGACTCACCGCCGTCACCGTCCAGCGATAACGGCCCGCGGGCAGCGCCGGCAACGTCCATTGCCGCGCGGCCACCACCGTGCGCACGGGCGCCGGCGTGGCCTTGCCCTCCGCTCCTTCAGCGACGACCTCCACTTCATACCGCGTGGCGCCCGTGACGGCGCTCCACGCCAGCGTCACCGGCCCCAACAGCCCTCCGCCCTCGGCTCCGGACGCGGGCTTCAGCGCGAGGCGGGCCTTGTCCGCGGGCTGCGCCAGCTGCGGCGCGCCGGGCGGCTCCGGCAGCACGGTGCCCTGCTGCACGCGCACGGACTCGCCCTTCGCCAGCACGCGCGTGGCGTGCTGCGCCTCCACGGTGACGGGAGGCCCCTGGCGGTGCGTGACGGTGGTGGTGCCGCCGTCGTGGTCCACCTCCACCGTGAAGTTGGACGGCTGCTGCGGATTGAGCAGCGCCCACGCCTCGTCCGCCTTGTGGAGCGCCTCCGCGTACCGGGCGGCCTGGAAGTGCGCCTCCGCTTCCTTCAGCCGGGACTCGGCCTCACGGCGGCGGGCATCGTCCGGCGCCGCCTTCACCGCCGCGCGGGACATCTCCAGCGCCTTGAGCGCCGTCTGCGGCTCCGTGCCTGGAGCCTTGCGCGGCCCTGGCGCCGCGGCGCCTCCGGGAAGGGCCGCGACCTCCGCGGACGCGTGCCCCAAGGACGTCGGAGCGGTTGAGGGCACCACGGACAGCCCCATCCACGCGCTGAGCCAGAGGGCGGCCTTCATTGGAATTCAATCTTCCTGCCCGCCCGAACCGTGGCGGATGGGGTGGTGACGGACAGCGACTGGGTGGCCGGCTTCTCCAAGGTGGCATCCACCCGTCCCCGGAGGACGGTGACGTCCGTTCGCAACTTGCTCTCCGCGATGCCCACCAGGGAATCGCCCCCCAGGTGCAGCGTGCTGCCATTGGCGAACACCACCTGCGCGCTCGCGCCGGCCTCCGTGCGGACCTTGTCGTTCTCGTAGAGGGGCAGCTCGTCGCGCGCGGAGCTCCACTCGTCCGCCACCGCGCGTTTGATCTGCACGTCCCCCTTCAGCTCCCGCAGGTGCGCGCGGGGGACAGGCGGAGGCAGGGGCGCCTCGGTGGGCCCACGGGGCTTCTCATCGGCGGTACAGCCGGGAGCAAGGGCCATGAGTGCGACCGCGAAAAGCAGGGGAGGCCAGCGTCGTCCGTTCACCAGAGGGGTCGTCCTGAAAACCACTCTACCTGGAAACGCCGCGCCGGAGGGGCCTCCCGCCTCCTTCGCGTTCACTCTCGCTCGCCTAGTCCAGCCGCCTGTGCGCCAGGCACGGCAAATTCCGCCGGATGCGTGCCTGGAGCTCCGGGTCCACCGGCGCCACGGCCAGGCCCTCGCCCTCGGAGGCCCGGGCCGTCACCAGCCCCCACGGGTCCACCACCATCGCGTGGCCATACGTCAGCCGCTGCGCGGAGTGCCGCCCGCCCTGGGCCGGCGCCAGCACGTACGCCTGGTTCTCGATGGCCCGGGCGCGCAGCAGCACCTCCCAGTGGTCCTTGCCCGTCATCATCGTGAAGGCCGCCGGCACCGCGAGCAGCGTGGCCCCGTCCTTCGACAGCCGCCGGTACAGCTCCGGGAAGCGCAGGTCGTAGCAGACGCTCATGCCCAGCCGGCCCACCGTCGTGTCCGCCGCCACCACCTCGGTCCCCGGCGCCACCGCCGCGGACTCCTGGTAGGTGGCCCCGTCGCCGACGTCCACGTCGAACAGGTGCATCTTCCGGTAGACGGCCAGCCGGGCGCCGTCCGGTCCGAACAGGACGCTGGTGTTGTAGAGCCGGCCGCCCGGCGCTCCCTCCTCCAGGATGGAGCCGGCCAGCAGCGTCGTCTTCGTCCCCCTGGCCAGCTCCGCCATCCGGCTCAGCGTGGGGCCGTCCAGACCTTCAGCGGCGGACGGACGCTCGGGCTCCGGTCCCATCCAGGAGAAGTTCTCCGGCAGGCCCACGAGGTGGGCACCCAGGGAGGCGGCCTGGCGCACGAGGCGCGTGGCCACATCCAGGTTGTGGGCCTTGTCCGCGGTGGACACCATCTGTGCGGCGGCGATGAGGTGCATGGGGGCGTTATAACGCCACCGGCGTCACTCGGAACCCCTGGGAATCCTTCAATCCCGGGGGGCGTTTGACCCGGTGCCTCGGGGTGTGTCCTTCCTTTACACCCCGAGGGGGCGTGTGTTACGGACGCCCCGACATTTTTCGACGCATCACATTCGAAAAGTGGGCCGCCGTGCCCGCTTTTCGCGTTTTTGGAGACCTGTTTCCTGGCCATGGAGCCGAAGAACATCAAACAGACGGTGGAGGAGAAGGCAGCGTCGCTGCTGGACCCCATCGTGGCGAACGAAGGCCTGGAGCTCCTGGACGTGGAGTACGTCCGCGAGCGCGAGGGCTGGGTGTTGCGTTTGTTCATCGACAAGCCCGGTGGCCGGGTGGGACTGGAAGAGTGCTCCCAGGTGTCGCGCGCCGTGGATCCGGTGCTCGACGTGGAGGACTTCATCCCCCAGGAATACAACCTGGAGGTGTCCAGCCCGGGTGTGAACCGGCCCTTGAAGAAGCCGGCGCACTTCGAACGGGTGAAGGGGCAGAAGGTCAAGGTGAAGACCTTCGGCCCGCTGGGCGAGCCTCCGCGGAAGAACTTCAGCGGCACGCTCACCGATGTGGCGGCCGACGCCATCTCCGTGGACGTGGAGGGGGGCGGCGTGTTCGTCATCCCCTTCAAGGACATCGCCAAGGCCAATCTGGAGTTCGAGTTCTAGAAGCCCACATACAGGGGACCCTGTTCGCGCCAGGGCCGCCCGTGGACCCATTTTCGGAGAAGACAAAGCCATGCCCACGCCCGCCAACCCGGCAGTCAACCTCAACCTCGTCCTGGATCAGGTCGCCAAGGACAAGGGCATCGAACGGGCCGTGCTCATTGCCACCCTCGAGGAC
Source organism: Corallococcus sp. AB049A (assembly GCF_003668885.1). Taxonomy (NCBI): domain Bacteria; kingdom Pseudomonadati; phylum Myxococcota; class Myxococcia; order Myxococcales; family Myxococcaceae; genus Corallococcus; species Corallococcus sp. AB049A. Next base: position 3,572 of record NZ_RAWL01000524.1, read on the forward strand.
GCGATGAACACCGCGGCCAAGAAGCACTTTGGCCAGGACCGCAACCTGGAGGCCAAGTACGACCCGGAGAAGGGCGTCGTGGAGCTCTTCCAGGCCATCACCGTGGTCGCGGAAATCACGGACCCCGTCCAGGCGGTGAACCAGATCACCATGGACGAGGCCCACAAGAAGGGCATGGAAGTGGAGCCCGGCGACGAGCTCGTCTTCCAGATCTTCTACCGGGACGAGGACGCCGCGGAGGCCAAGGCCCAGGACGACCAGTACGGCGACATCCTCCGCCTGAAGACCTTCCGCCGCGGCTTCGGCCGCATCGCCGCGCAGACGGCCAAGCAGGTCATCCTGCAGCGCACCCGCGACGCCGAGCGCGAGAACGTCTTCAACGAGTACAAGGACCGCAAGAACGAGATCGTCACCGGCATCGCCCGCCGGTTCGAGCGCGGCAACATCGTGGTGGACCTGGGCCGCGCGGAGGCCGTGCTGCCCGTCCGTGAGCAGGTCCCGCGTGAGACCTACCGCCCGGGCGACCGCGTCCAGGCGTACGTGCTGGACGTGCTGCGCGAGTCCAAGGGCCCGCAGATTGTGCTGTCGCGCGCGTCCGTGAACCTGCTCACCAAGCTCTTCGAGATGGAGGTGCCGGAAATCGCCGAGGGCATCGTCGTCATCGAGGCGGCGGCCCGCGAGCCGGGCGGCCGCGCGAAGATCGCCGTGTCCAGCCGCGACTCGGACGTGGACCCCGTGGGCGCGTGCGTGGGCATGAAGGGCAGCCGCGTGCAGGCGGTGGTGCAGGAGCTGCGCGGGGAGAAGATCGACATCGTCCCCTACGACGAGGATCCGGCCCGCTTCGTGTGCTCGGCCCTGGCCCCCGCGGAGGTCAGCCGCGTCATCATCGACGAGGCCAACCACGCCATGGAGCTCATCGTCCCGGACGACCAGCTGTCGCTGGCCATCGGCCGCCGCGGCCAGAACGTGCGCCTGGCCGCCCAGCTCACGGGCTGGAAGCTGGACATCAACAGCGAGAGCCGCGTGCGTGAGATGCGCGAGTTCGCCAGCCGCTCGCTGGGGGCCCTGCCGGGCGTCAACGAGATGCTGGTGGAGACGCTCTACGCGCACGGCTTCCGTCAGGCGCGCGACGTGGCGGACGCGAATCCGGAGATGCTGGCGCAGATTCCCGGCATCGACCCCACCCGCATCCCCTCCATGCAGGAGGAGGCCAAGAAGCGCATGGTGGAGGACCAGCAGGAGCTGTCGCGCATGGACTACGAGCGCGAGCAGGCCCGGCTGGCCGAGGCCCGCCGCCACCCGGACGAGCTGTCCCAGCCGGAGCGCATGGCGCGCGTGCGCGGCGTCGGTGAGAAGACCATCGAGCAGCTCATCCTCGCCGGCTACCGCACGGTGGAGGACATCGCGAACGAGAAGGACCTCACCCGCCTGGGCGACGTGCCGGGCGTGGGCATCAAGAAGGCCCGCCAGCTGAAGAGCGCGGCGGAGAATTATCTGGTGGAGGAAGCCAAGCTGCGCGCGGAGCTCAACGCGGAGCGGGGTGCGATGGCAGCGGCAGGCGGGTCGGAGGGCGTGGAAGCGGCCAAGGCACCGTAACGACAGGGGATAGGCAGATGCGCCGCGCAACCAAACGGCCCGGGATACATCTCACGGAAACCACGGCGTCAGGTCCGGTCCGGACCTGCGTCGGGTGTGGTTCTCGCAAGTCACAGGCGGAACTGACCCGGTTCGTGGTAGGTCCCCAGGGCGGCGTGGTGGCGGACAGGCGGCGGAGGCTGCCAGGGCGGGGGGCGTACCTGTGCGGTGC
>NZ_RAWL01000525.1:0-5356 GCF_003668885.1 Corallococcus sp. AB049A
GTCTTGCTGTCAAGACTCGCGGGGAAGACCTGTTGTCACCTTCACTTGCCGGATCCGGGGTGGTCTGGTTCAAGCTGGGGGGCATGTCCGTGACCAAGCCCCGCGCCGCATCGATGTACGTCGACCTGGACCGCGACGCGTGGCGCCAGCTCCGGGCCTCCACGCCGCTGACGTTGACGGCGGACGAGGTGGAGCGGCTGCGCGGCCTGGGCGACCGGTTGGACCTCCAGGAGGTGGAGGACGTCTACCTGCCGCTGTCGCGCCTGTTGCACCTGCAGGTGGCGTCCGCGCAGTCGCTGTGGGCGGCGCAGCAGGCGTTCCTGGGCTATTCGGTGCGCAAGGTGCCGTTCATCATCGCCATCGCGGGCAGCGTGGCGGTGGGCAAGAGCACCACGGCGCGCATCCTCCAGGCGCTCCTGGCGCGCTGGCCGGATCATCCGCGCGTGGCGCTGGTGACGACGGACGGGTTCCTCTATCCGAACCGGGTGTTGAACGAGCGGGGCATCATGAACCGCAAGGGCTTCCCGGAGAGCTATGACCGCAGAGCGCTGGTGCGCTTCCTGGCGGAGCTGAAGGCGGGGCGCGAGGAGGTGACGGCGCCGGTGTACTCGCACCTCGTCTACGACATCGTGCCGGAGGAGGCGCAGTCCATCCGGCAGCCGGACATCCTCATCCTGGAAGGGCTCAACGTCCTGCAGACGGGGCCGGTGGAGGGCGGGCGGCTGCCGCAGACGTTCCTGTCGGACTTCTTCGACTTCTCCATCTACGTGGACGCGAGCGAGACGGACATCCGCCACTGGTACGTGGAGCGCTTCCTGCGCCTGTGGGAGACGGCGTTCCGGGACGAGCGGTCCTTCTTCCGGCGCTTCTCCGAACTGACGCGCGAGCAGGCGATTGCCCGGGCCGCGTCGGTGTGGGCGGAGATCAACGGCCCGAACCTGGCGGAGAACATCGCGCCCACGCGCTCCCGGGCGAGGCTCATCCTGGTGAAGGGCAGCGACCACAAGGTCCGCCGCGTGCGGATGCGCAAGCTGTAGTTCGCGGGAGGGACAGACATGGCGCCACGAATGGGTTCGCTCTGGGACGCGGTGGGGAACACGCCGCTGTTGCGCATCGGGTCGCTCAGCCGCCAGACGGGCTGTGACCTCGTCGCCAAGGTGGAGTTCATGAACCCGGGCGGGAGCATCAAGGACCGGGCCGCCAAGGGCATGATCCAGCGCGCGGAAGCCACGGGGCAGCTGAAGCCCGGAGGCACCATCGTCGAGGGCACGGCGGGCAACACGGGCATCGGCCTGGGCCTGCTGGGGCGCGAGCGCGGCTACCGCGTGGTGGTGACGATGCCGGACAACCAGGCGCGGGAGAAATACGAGTACCTGGAGGCAATGGGCGTGGAGGTGCGGCGGGTGCCGGCGGTGCCGTTCTCCAATCCCTCGCACTTCTTCCACCAGGCGAGGGCCCTGGCGGAGGCGAACGGCTGGGCGTGGATGAACCAGTTCGAGAACACGGCGAACGGCGACTTCCACTACGCGACGACGGGGCCGGAGATCTGGGAGCAGGCGGAAGGGAAGGTGGACGTGCTGGTGGCGTCGGTGGGCAGCGGCGGCACGCTGTCCGGCACCAGCCGCTACCTGAAGGAGAAGAACCCTGCCTTGCGCGTGGTGTTGGTGGATCCGCCGGGCTCGGGGCTCTTTTGCCAGGTGCGCACGGGGAAGATGGAGACGGCGGGCAGCTCCATCACGGAAGGCATTGGCATCATGCGGCTGACGGAGAACTTCCGGCAGGCGCGCGTGGATGAAGCGATGCGCCTGGAGGACCAGGACATGCTGGAGATGCTCTACCACCTGGCGCGCGAGGACGCGCTGGTGGTGGGGACCTCCGCGGCCCTGAACGTGAGGGCCGCCTGGGAGGTGGCGCGCAAGCACCAGGGCCAGGGGCTGCGCATCGTCACGTTCCTCTGTGACCACGGCAGCCGCTACGCCTCCAAGGTCTTCAACCCGGAGTTCCTGTCGTCCAAGGGCCTCACGGTGAAGCCGCTGCCCGCGGTGTAGGGCCGCTACAAGCTGGCGACCACCTTGAGCGTGGGCTCCACGGGGGCCTCCTCCTTGGCCGACAGGGACAGCTCCAGGCTCCGGGCGACCAGCGCCTTCAGGGCCCACACCTCCGGAATCGACTGGATGTAGACGCGGCTCACCGCGAGGGAGGAGGGGGCGGCTTCGACGTCGAAGCCCGTGGCGAGGGTCTTCGCTTCGTCGACGGGAACCCAGGTGGCGATGCTCTTGCGCTTGCCATTGCCGAAGAAGCGCACGAACCACTTCGTGGGCTTCTTGAACGACACGTTGAAGTAGCTCGACGTGTCCCGGTAGAGGACGTCCTCCACGGCATGGCCGTTCTTGGTGCAGATGTCCCGGATGACGCCGAAGAAGGCCAGCTCCTCCTCGGTGGTCTCCACGGCGGCACGCGCCCTGTCGTCGCCCGTGGCGCGGGGCTCCGAGTCGAAGGGCTTCGCGCTATCGGCCTTCACGACGTTGGGCCCCTCCTTGGCGGTGGCCGGCTCCACGCCTTCGTTCAGGCGCTGGATGCGTTCCTTGAGCTTGTCGAGGAAGTCATCGCCCATGACCCGGAGGAGGGTGGGCTCGATGGCCTCCTTCGCGACCTCCGCGAGGCGGTCCATCACGGCGGTCGTCCGCTTGCCCTTGTAGATGTCCTCGGTGAGCCACTTGAGGAAGCCTTCGTGCTCACCGGGGGATTTCAGGGCGGCGGAGAGCTTGTCGATCATCCCCTGGCGGTAGCGGCTGTTCTCCGCGTCGGTGATGAGCGTGGTGGCGTTGAAGGATTCGCGGCTGAACTTGGACAGGAACTTCGCGACCTTGGCCCAATCCGACTTCGTGTCCTCCAGGGAGAACGTGAAGAAGGGCTCGGGGTCCATGACGTTGGGGTTCTCCAGGTCTCCGAAGAACAGGTAGTGGCACCCATCCGTGATGATGCCGAAGTGGAGCTCCGGGAGCTGGGAGAGGTAGCGGGCCAGTTGCTGGGCGCGTGACTTGAGGTCCGTGCCCAGGGGTTTGGTTTCGATGACGATGAGCGGCTTCTGTCCCGTCTGGTCGAAGATGGCGAAGTCCATCCGGTCCGGGAGCTTCTTGCCATCCCCCTGGACGAAGTCCGCCGAGTACTCGAGGCGGACCTCCCGAGGGAACCCCGGGTCGTAGCCCAGCAGCCGGATGAAGGGGATCACCAGCGCCTGCTTGGCGGTCTCTTCGTTGGAGATGAAGGCCTTGGAGTCCTGATAGCGCTTGACCAGCTCCAGCAATTGATTGGCGTCCACGGTATTGCCCCCCTGCATCGCAGCCGTGAGAACAGTCTGGCGGCTCGTGGGAACTACACGCCTGTTGGACTCCCCTTGGCCATACCTCCGAAGAGGGAGCCTGAGCCGCCAGTCCAGTGCCGAGATGCCTACCTGACGCATCCTTCACCCTGCGCCGCCCCCGCCGCTCCACTGGCGGCATGGAGCAGAACAGGTTCTGGCTGGTGCTGTCCCTGGGAGACGAGCGTGAGTACAGAGGCAATCAGGGCTATGCGGATGAACTGGAGCGGCTCTCCGCTATGACAGCTTCGTCCCCAACCATCTGCAGTTGAGCCAGGGAGACCTGCTCATCATTTGTGACCGGAAGCAGGCCCTCGGAGTCAGCCGGATTGGGCGGCTCGAGCAGACGGAGGCCTTCAAGACGCTACAGCGGTGCCCGAAGTGCAATGTTGCAACGATCAAGGTACGGAAGCGAACGCAACCTGCATTCCGATGCAGGGAGGGACATACGTTCGACACCCCAGTGGACGAGCGCGTGCCCTGCACGCAATACGTCGCGTGGTTCGACGGCTCGTTCCGGCCGGTGCCTGCAGGAGTTCCTACCGCGGACGTTCGCCGCGCGTGCCCCCGCCGCAACGGGCAGTTGGCAATGCAGGAAGTCGCGTATTCGCTTCTGGGTGACACCGCCGCCCCCCTGATTGAGCCATTGGCGGGACTTGCAGCGTCCGTCGTTCATGAACCGCTACTGGTTCAGGACGCGGCAGAGGAGCCCTATTCCCTGAATGACGTTGACGCGCGCGAGCGCATCACGCGAGCCATCCGTGCCCGCCGTGGGCAGGCGTCATTCCGGCAGAAGCTTCGGGAGCGTTTCAACGATACCTGCGGGATCACCGGCTGCGGTCTCGTGGACCTCTTGGAGGCTGCACACATTGCCCCGTACCGGGGAGCGAAGGACAACCATCCCTCCAACGGACTGCTCCTGCGCGCTGACATCCACACGCTCTTCGATCTCGATCTGCTGGGTATCCATCCAGAGACCTTCAAGGTGAGCATTCATCCCAGGGTCCGTGGGATGGGGTACGACCAGTACGTTGGCCGCTTGTTGAGGTGTGATGCTGCTCTCTTGAGTCGAGAGGCACTCGAACGTCGTTGGGGAAGGTTCCAGGTCCTCCTGCACCGCGCGGATTGAGCGCGGAGATTCGAGGTTTCTGCCGGAGAAACACTCGGCCTGGAGGGCTTCTTCAGGCGAGGCAATGCCCGGTTCGCTCCCAGAGCCTTCTTCCTGGGCGCTGGGGGACGCTTGCTTCTGGGGAACAGGAGCGAAGGCGTCCAATACACGGTCATCGTGTGCCTTTATCAGGACAGGGAGTTCGTGCTGGATGGCCCGCGTATCGCGGTCATGCAGGGCATCCTTCGCGCAGTTCACCCACTGGCGCAGCGGCTCACCTCCCAGAAGAGGCAGCAACTGGGCCGCGCCGACCATGAAGGCTCGCTGCAAGGACTGCACGAGGAGCACGTGCCCGGGCCGGTCCGCCACCCGGGCCGCCAGCCGCAGCAATTCGAACTCCACCTGGGCGCAGTAAGCCCCTGACTCCCAGCGCGCCGCATCCCAAAGCCCGAAGCAGATGCTCCCCAGTTGGTCCAGGTCCCGCATGGAAGCCCGTGCGCAGCAGTCGGACAGGAGCTCCACCAGCACCTGCCGCCGGAGGCTGAAGTAGCCCTCCAAGAGCCACCGGGCGTCCGGCGAGCGCGTGTCATGCAGCGCCAAGCCCAGGTTCTCCAGCGTCAGCGACTCATCCAACGGCACCGCGCGCGTCTTGCGTCCAGGCCGCTGCACCACCACGCCCCGCGCCGCCAGCCGCCGCAGCGCTTCACGGATGGTGCCCCGGCAGACGTCATAGTGCCGCGCCAGCTTCGCTTCCGAGCCGAACTGCCCGCTCGGGTGCAGCCTGCCCAGCGCGATGTCGCGCTCAATCTGTGCTTCCACGTACGCCACGAGCCCGCCATGCCCCATCCCCATTCCCCCTCCTCGTCCCAGCATCGCCATCCAACCCC
>NZ_RAWL01000526.1:0-5332 GCF_003668885.1 Corallococcus sp. AB049A
CCCGTGGGCTCGGAGATGTGTATAAGAGGCAGGTGCAGGGCCGAGGCCTCCGTGGGCACGAAGGCTCCCAGCCGGACCACTCCGAAGCCGCGCAACAGGGCGGAGAGCACCACGGGGAACAGCGCCCCCGACACCACCCTCGCCACCAGCAGGTGATACAGCGCGTCCCCCGTGGCTGACTCGCGGCTTCCCGCCTGCGGCAGGCTCGCCTCCGCGGAGGTGCCCCGGAACAGGTCGAGGAACCGTCCGCCCATTCGCGCCGCGTCGAAGGGCAGCGCGGACACGAGCCCCACGGAGACACCGTAGGCCAGCTCGCGCACCACGAGCCCCGCCATCACCCCTGGCGTCTCCACCGTGCCGCTGAACTCCACGCCCGCTTCGACGTGCAGGAAGAGCGACAGCGCGAGCACCAGTCCCAGCCGGACCGTCGTCGGCGCGGCCTGGCCTCCGAGCAACGGACAGAGGAACGCGATGGGCACGAGCCGGGCCGCGCACAGCGCCACCGCGACCACGTGAGGCCCCAGGGAGACGAGCTGTTCACCCAACACCTCCGGGTTCACAGCGCTACCTCCGCGATGAGCATGAGGAGCTGTTGGGTGAAGCGCGTGAGCTGCCCGGCGATCCATGGCCCCGCCAGCACCAGGGACAACACCGCCGCGCACAGCTTGGGCACCACTGACAGCGTGCTCTCCTGCAACTGGGTCGTTGCCTGGAAGAGGCTCATCAGGAAGCCCACCAGGAGGCTCGCGCCAATAGGGGGCAGCGAGGCGACCACCATCAACAGCAGGGCTTCACGCCCCAGGGTGAGCAGGACGTCCTGGGTCATGGCGTCACCGGTAGCCAAGGATGAGTCCCCGCGCGAGCAGGGCCCAGCCATCCACGGCGACGAAGAGGAGGATCTTGAAGGGCAGGCTCACCTGCCCCGGAGACAGCGTCTGCATGCCCAACGCGAGCAGCACGTTGGCGATGACCATGTCGAGCACCAGGAAGGGCAGGAAGACGATGAAGCCAATCTGGAAGGCCTCCTTCAGCTCGGTGATGACGAAGGCCGGAATCACGACGAACAGGTCCGTCTCCTGCACCTGCTCCGACTCCTCCGGAGGCCGCAGCTCGCGGGCCAGGTCCACGAAGCGGGCGCGCTCCTCCGGGCTGCCGTGCTTCACGAGGAAGGCGCGCAGCGGCTCCGTCACCTGCTTCGCGGCGGAGAGGACCTGCGCTCCAGAGTGCACTTCGTCGTACGCCGCCTGGACCGCGTCGTACATGCGCTCCATCACCGGCGCCATGATGTGGCCCGTCAGCACCACCGCGAGCCCCGTGAGCACCAGCGTCGGCGGTGCCTGCTGGGTGCCCATCGCCGAGCGCGCCAGGGAGAGCACCACGGCGATCTTCGAGAAGCTCGTCAGCATCAGCACCGCGAAGGGCAGCAGCGACAGGAGCGCGAGCATCCCCATCATCGCCAGCGGACTGCCGGCATAGGACATCTGCGACAACGAGGGCTCCGCGGCGAACGCGAGCGCGGGAAACAACAGGCCGGCTCCCCATCCGAGCGCCTTCATCCCCCACCCCGCTTCCGGGATGCGCCACACGTGACCGGGGTCTGTCGCGCGCGGGGAAAGAGCACTGTCGGCTCCAGTTCCAGGTCCGCCCGTGGCTTCACCGTCGTCCTGTGCAGGGCACCCGGCACGACCGCTGGGGCGCGGGTCTCATGGATCTCCGCGAAGGTGTCGCCATAGGCCACGAGGTAACGCCGTCCATCCGCCTCCACGAGCGCGAGGCCGCAGCGCTGCGAGAGGCCCGTCCGCGAGACGATGCTCAGCGGCTCCGGAGCGGCCGCATCCGCGCTCCCGGTCACGCCTCCCTTGCGAAGCAACACCCAACCCAACCCCGCCAACGCCATCGAGCCGATGAGCAGGCGCGAGGTGCCCACCAGCGACAGTCCACCCAGGGGTGCGAGCGTCGCCAGTCCCACGAGCAGGGCCGACGCGAGCAGCAACCTGCCCCGTGGTGAGAACGAAGACAGCCACGTGCTCACGGTTGGGCTCACGGCAGCAACGCCAGGATGCGGGCGCCCACTTCGCCTTCGATCTCCACCAACTCCGCGCGCGCGACCACCCGGTCGCCCACGCGCAGCAGCACGGGGCTGCTCGCGTTCACGTGCAGGGGCAGCAACGTACCCGGCTTCAGCGCCGCCAGCTCCGACAGGGGCAACAACAGCCGCGTCAGCTCGATCTCCACATCCACAGGGAGCGGCGGCATCGCCTCGCTCCGCTTGTTCGTCGCCACCATGTCCGGCTCCTGTCGGGCCGCGTGCGAGTGCACGCTCCCGGTCGAAAAACCTTCCGCGTGAAACCCACCCCGGAGCGCGAAGCCCCGGGTGATCAACTGTCCGGGCCCCTCCACCCGGCCGTCCCGGAGACGCACGCCCTCGAAGAGCACGACGTCCCCTACGGCCAGCGCATCCACCGCCGAGCCCTGCAAGGGACTGCGCCCCACGAGGCAGCGCGCGGGGACCGATGCCGCCAGCACCTGGGACGCGATGGCGCCTCCTGGCTCCACGGGTAGCTCTTGAAACGCGGTCTGCACCGCGCGGGCGGGCAGGAGCACCCGGCCTCCCACCGTCGCGCCCTCCACCGTGGCCGTCAGCAACACCGCCACATAGGGCTGTCCCGGATCGACTCGCGTCAGCACCTCACCGCGCCGCATCGACACCGCTGACAAGCGGGGCCCCAGCCTTCGCACCCACTCGCCTTGCCCACGCATCGCGGCCAGGGCGGACAGCAGCAGGTACACCAGCGCGGACTCTTCCAGCCGGGTCAGCTCCGCCACGGGTGCTGGTCGCGTTCCCGTTCCCGCCAGCTTCGCCAGCGCCGCGAAGACCAACGGAACCTCCAGCTCCACGATGGCGGTGCCCCCGACCGCTGACAGCTCCACCAGCGCGAACACCATCCCCATCGCCAGCTCGCGCTCCGGATGGACCGCCGCAGGCACCAGGTGCCCTTCCAGACTGACGGCAGCGCCCAGGTCCCGCGACAGCGCCGCGCCCACGTCGCGCAGGAGTTCCGCGCTCCAGCGCCCTACCTGCGGCCGCTGCCCCAGCACCAGGTGGGCGCGCGTCAGCCGGCGTGCTCCGGGGCGGAAGGGCCGCGTGGGCTTCTTCGCGATGCTGGGGGACCTGACGGGATTCGTTTGCATCCGGAAGCTCCGGGACGGCGATGGGACACACGTCCCCTGTGCACGGCCATGGCCAGGAGGCCGCCGCGTGGAATCAGGGTGTTGGCAGGAGGGTGGAGGTCCGTCTTCGGGATGGCCCTCCACGCCCGAGGACGCTCAGCGCAGGGCTTCGCGGATGCGCCGCTCCGCCAGGGCGGTCAGGGCCGGCGCGGCCTCTGCTTGCGAGGGCGTTCCTTCCCACTCGGGAAACCGGCTGCGGTGGTACGGCGGCAGCCTGCGAAGGGCTTCCTGGCGCAGGGCTTCGGGAGCGGACTCCAGGAAGAGGGCCAGCCGGTTCGCGCCGTCCGACCTCTCCCCGAACTCGACCGCCACCTTGGCCTGACGCTGCGCGGAGGGCATGGAGGCGAAGCGCTCCAGGTGGCGCAGCGCCCTGCCCGCTTCGGCATCCACCAGTCCGCCCAGCAGCTCCGCGGCCCGCTCCCGCGCCAGGACGCAGACGACCAGCGCGATGCGCTCCAACGGGAGGGACAGCGCCGGCAGCGTGACGTCCGCCACCGTGGCCCGGGGTGATTCCTTCCTCGCAGGCAGGAGCTTCCGGGCCTTTCGCAACACCCGGCCCACGCGTGTGACGTCCATGGCGCGCTCAGGCCAGCTTGCGCGTGGGGCCCGGCGTCACCACCGGCCTCGCGGGCGTGGGCGGAGCGGGCGGCGCCGCCGGAGGCGGGGTCTCCGCCAGGGCCCGGTAGTGCCTCCAGCGCAGCATGGCCCAGACCAGCGCTCCAGAGAGCCCCGTCACCAGCACGCCCAGCAGCGCGAGCACCACTCGCAGCCGCAGCGGCACGGGACCGCCCTTCGGCGACGGCGCCTCCACGTGCGTCGTCACCTCGTCCACCAGCAGCGACACCGCCTCCGGCGACAGCCCTTCCACGCCTCCCGCGATGAGCTCGCGCAGCGTCTCCTCGGACTTGCGCACGCGCGCCGCGCCGCCGGGTGCCGTTCGCAGCATGGCCGAGGCCTTCGACGGCGTGGCGGCCTGACCCGGCCTTGGCGGCGGTGGCACCACCAGGTGCACTCGCGCCAGCAGCACGCCGTCCACCGTCTGGAGCGTCTTCTCCAGCTCGCGCTCCATCCCCCGGACGCGGCAGACCTGCTCTTCCAGCGGAGAGCGCACGAGCCCGCTCCCTCCAAACACGTCGCAGCCCGTCTCCGCCGCGACCCGGGGCAGCCCCAGCTCCGCCAGGATGCGCACCGCGTCCGAGGACTGCGCGTCCATCACCTCGATGGCCCAGGTGGGTTTCTTGCCCGGCTCGGGCACCTTGCGCGCGTCGAGCCCCCGCTCGACGAGCACCGTCTGCAGCTCGTTGGCCTGACGTTCGTCGAGGCCGTGCTGGATGCGCTCCCGGCACGCCGTGGCGGCCAGGAGCAGGAGGAAACAGAGACAACGAAGGGGAGCGGAACGCATGGAAGAAAGGACTCCTCACACCTGGGTCTGGAGGACCTGCTTGACGCCGCCGGTGGCCTTCTCGACGACCTTGCCGGCGAGATCGAGCTCCTGACTGGCGCGGTAGACGTGGGCCTGGAGCGCGAGCAACTCCGCGGGCGTGAACGTGCGGCCGGACTCGGCGAGCTTCAGGATGTGATCCAACCGCTGCTGCGCCTGCCCCACCCGGTCCAGCATCTCCACCGCCTGCTGACCGCGCGCCGCCTGGACCGAATCCACGCGGGCGCCCGGCTTCACCTCCGCGCAGCCCGCCTTCGCCCGCTCCACGCCGTCCGCCCGCGACGTGCCGGCGGGGGCCTCGCCCGGCGTGCGCGCCGGCTTCGGCGGCCCCTCCGTCGTCACCGGCACGGGGCGCGACGCGGGCCTGCTCACGCCCTCCAGCACCTTGCCGAACGTTTCCCTGCCGGACTCCACAGCGGGCGAAGGGCCCGCGCCGCCCACGGCTCCCAACTTGTCGATGGCCATCGCGAACGCGCCTCAGCGGATGTTGTTGATGGCGGCCTTCGCCGAGTCGTGGCGGACCTTCATGATGTTGGAGATGGCGTTGTGCTCGCGGCTCTCCTTCTGCATCTCGTTCTGGAGCGACAGGTAGGCCATGTTGAACTTCTGGCCGTCCGCGGCCATCAGCCGCTGCGCCTCCAGCAGGTCCCACGCCTCCCC
>NZ_RAWL01000527.1:0-5314 GCF_003668885.1 Corallococcus sp. AB049A
ACCGTCCCCAGCCGCTGCGCCTCCACGTGCATGCCCTGCCGGGCCTGACGGAGCGTCTCGGGACTCCCCAGCGCGCTGCGCGTCGTGGAGAGGACGACCCCCGCGGCACGGACGCCGGGAAGCGCCGGGGTGGTCCGGGCCACGGGGCCTCCGGCCCGGAGGAGGCCCGGCTTCGGGGCCGGCCCTGGGGACAGCGGCTCTCGGCGGGCCCCGGGACGCAGTGGGGCGTCGGGCCGGCCGGAGGTCCGCTGGAGGACCTGTTTGAACGCGTCCTTCTCCGGAGAAGCCTTCTCGTTTCCGGAAGGGGCGTCCTGACCTTCGACCTTCATGGCATGCCTCGCGCGCAAGGGATGCGCGGGCATGAGCAGCGGCCGTGCCAGTCAGGCGGAGCGCGCTCCCGGGAGGAGCGCGCGGTGAGGGCGGCACGTCAGGGGTGCCGCCCCCGGGATGGGCGTGCGGAACGCGGGACGGCGCTTTAGCGCTTGCCGCCGAAGCCGCCCGGCTGCACGGGCGCGGTGCCCGTCAGGTCGTTGAACGCCAGCGGACAGGCCGCCACGGCGTTCGGATCCGCGAGCGCGGGGTTCTGGGCCCAGTCGCGGTCCTGGAAGAGGTACGCGTCGCGCACCTCCAGCTCCTTGACCTGCTTGCGGTACTCCCAGAACCGGCCGCGCAGGAGCACGCGCGAGCCCTTCGGCAGCTGCGTCAGCTGCGTGTACTGGTCGTCCTTGAGGCGCGCCGTGATGTTCACCGCGGGCCGCACCTTGGGCTTGCCGTAGGTGAGCCCCGACAGCAGCCCGTCGTTGCCCGGATCCGGCAGGTAGTAGACGAGCCGGGCCACCAGCGCGGGAGGCTCCGGCGGCGGGCCCTTCTTGCTCTTCTTCTTGGGCTTCTCCAGCTTCGCGTCGATGAACTCCAGCCCCGCGAAGGCCACCTCCTTGTCGAGGTAGTCGTCGCGGAACTTCGCGTCCGCCACGCTGGCCGCCATGGCGTTGGCCTTGAGGACCTCCACGTCGTAGCGCTCCAGGATGGCGGGCAGCGTGAAGAAGAAGCTGTCCACGGGCTTCACGCCGTCCGCGATGAAGCGCAGCTTGCTCAAATCCAACGGCGGGTAGTACGGCGCGAGCGCCACCGCCGTCTGCATCCACTCCGGCGGCAGCCGCTTGTCGATGAGGACCCGGCGGATCATCGACACCATGAACATGTTGGCCGGGAAGCGCGGCGTGGACAGCTGCGTGCCCAGCGCCTGGATGAGCACCGGGTCCAGGTAGAAGTTCTCGTCGCGCTTGTGCAGGTACGGCGCGGACTCGCCCACCAGGGTGAGCAGCGCGCCCACGAGCTGGGCGCAGTTCGCGTCGTTCGTCCCTTGGACCAGGGCCTGATTGACGCGGGAGCGGAGGAACCGCTTGTCCATGTCCGACTCGCGGAACACGGGCGGCTCTCCCGTTCCAAAAAAGAACTCCTTCTGGGCGAGCGCGGGCGTCGACAGCAGGCCCACGGACAGGGCGAAGAGGGCACGGGTACGCATCGCCTTGAACCCTACCATGCCCTCCCGCCGTCAGGAGGCAGGGGAAGGGCCGCCCGTGCGGGAGGCGCGCCGGGCCGGAAGCGGTGGTTTTTTCCGCCTGTTGGCGGCGCGGGCTTTTGTGTACCTTGCCCACAGCCATGCCGACGCCTCCCGAGACATCCCCGGCACCCGTCACCATCGCCCAGATCAAGGACGAGGCGGAGCTCATGCAGGCCCTCGCCATCCGCGAGGTGGTGTTCATCGAGGAACAGCACGTTCCCGAGGGCATCGAGCGCGACGCCGAGGACGCCAACGCCTACCACGTGCTCGCCTACCAGGGGGGCCACGCCATCGGCACCGGCCGCCTGGTGAAGCTGCCGGAGCCTCCCGCCGGCCAGCCCGGAGCGTGGGGCCAGATTGGCCGCATGGCGGTGCTCCAGGCGCACCGCAAGTCCCGCGTGGGCTCCAAGCTCCTCACGACGCTGGAGGAGGAGGCGCGCCGCCGCGGCTACAACGGCATCATGCTGCACGCGCAGCTCTACGCGCTCGACTTCTACAAGAAGCACGGCTACCAGCCCGTCGGCGCCGTCTTCGACGAAGCCGGCATCGACCACCTGGAGATGCACAAGCGGCTGTAGTCGCGGCCGCCGCCCTCAGCGCCTCGGAGGACGGGGCGCGGGCGGCTCGGCGTGACGCGGATCCTCGGGCCACGAGTGCCGGGGATACTTGCGGCACAGCTCCTTGCGGATCGCCGGGTAGTGACGCTCCCAGAAACCCGCCAGGTCGGTGGTCACCTGCACGGCGCGCATGTTGGGGGCCAGCAGGTGCAGCACCAGCGGCACGCGGCCCGCGCCCACGCTGGGCCCCTGCGCCATGCCAAAGAAGTCCTGCAGCCGTGACTCCACCCAGGGTGGCTTGTTGGGCTCGTAGTGCACCTTCACGCCGCGCCCGCCGGGCAGGGTGACGCGCTCGGGGGCGTGGTTCGCCAGCAGGCGCTGCTGCTCGGAGGTGAGCCGCGCGTAGAGCGCGTCCAGCAGCGACACGCCCTCCAGATCAGAGAAGCTGCGCGCGCCCACGCACAGGGACGCCAGCGCGTCGCGCATGAAGTTCGCGTCCACGGTGGGGAAGCCCGCCTCGGGGAACGCCTTGCCCAGCAGCTCCACGCGGGTGCGCCACTGCTCCAGCGCCTCGGGCTCCGCGAAGCGCTCCGGGCCCGCCGCCAGCGCCGCCTCGGCCAGGACGCGCGCGGCCTCCTCGGACGGGGGCGCGGGCGTGCGCGTCTCCTCCAGCACCAGGTTGCCGTAGGCCAGCCGCGTGAGGCGCTCCACGCGGCGTGCGTCCGCGTTCCACTGGAGGGTGTCCACCTCCTCCAGCGCCTCCGGGTAGAGGTCCAGCAGCCACTCGGCCTCCACGGCGCTGGCCAGCCGCACCACGGCGCCGCGGCCGGGGCGCTCCTCGGCGTCCACGGCGACCATCAGCTCCGCGTCCTGGACGACGCTGAACTCGGACAGGCTGGTGGTGCCGCCGCCGAACATGACCAGCTCCGGAGAGCGGGGCCGCCGCCTGCGGGCCACACGGTCCGGGTAGCCCGCGAGCACGCTGAGCATCAGCGCCTGCTCCACGTCCTCGGGACGTCCCGGGCGCGAGCCCTGTTCGCGAACCGTGCGCCGCAGCTGCTTCTGCACGCGCTCCACGGACTGCACCGCGCCCGCGTCCAGCGACAGCGACTGCATGCGGCCGGACGCGAAGCCGGAGCGGCCTGCTTCGCGGAAGCGCTCCAGGAGCTCCAGCAGGTCGGAGGGCCCACTGACGAGCGCGGACGCCCGGCCACCGCCACCCAGGTTGGCGCGGGCCTCACGGCGGATGTCGCGCTCGCCCATGAGGGCCGCCAGCACGGCGGCATCCCCGCCCACGCCGCGGCGCTCACCCTCGACGATGACGCGCGCCTGGCGGGGGTGGACGGGGAAGCGCAGGAGCCGCTGGCCCACGTCCGTCACCTGGCCCTTCGAGTCCACCGCGCCCAGCCGGCGCAGCAGCGTCTCCGCGGCCTCCAGGGCAGGGGCGGGGGGCGGCTCGAAGAACGGGAACGCCGTCAGGTCCTTCACGCCCGACGCGCGCAGCGAGAGCACCGTCTCGGCCAGGTCGGTGCGGCGGATCTCCGGAGCCTCCTGGTCGGGCCGGCCGTCGAAGTCGTGCTGGGTGTAGAGGCGCACGCAGTGGCCGGCACGGGTGCGGCCCGCGCGGCCGGCGCGCTGCACGGCGGAGGCGCGGCTCACCTTGCCCAGCTTGAGCTGCGGCAGGCCGGACCACGGCGAGTGCGACGCCACGCGAGCAAGCCCGCTGTCGATGACGACCGCGACGCCGTCGATGGTGACGGACGTCTCCGCGACGTTGGTGGACAGGATGATCTTCCGGCGCGAGCTGCGGCGCACGGCGCGGTCCTGCTCCGCGGGCGACAGGTCGCCATGGAGCGGGAGCACGTCGGCGTCATGGCGCTCGGCGAACTCCGCGCAGGTGTCGCGAGCGCGGCGGATCTCCCCGGCACCGGGGAGGAACACGAGCACGTCGCCATCGACGCCCTGGGTGAACAGGCGCTTGAGCGCGGAGAGCACCTGTTGATCCAGGTGCCGCTCATCCGGTGCGGAGAGGTATTCGACGCTGACGTCGAAGCGCCGGCCCTCGGAGCGAAGCGAAGGGGCACCGCCCAGGTACGCGCGGGCGGGCTCGGCCTCCAGGGTCGCGGACATCACCACGAGCTTGAGATCGGGACGGGCCGTCTCCTGCAGCCGCCGCAGGAGCGCGAGCGAGATGTCCGCGGACAGGTGCCGCTCATGGAACTCGTCGAGCACGACGATGCCCACGTCGCGCAACGTGGGGTCGGTGAGCAGGCGCCGGCCGAGCACGCCCTCGGTGACGAAGGACATGCGCGTCTTGGGGCCACGCACGTCCTCGAAGCGGACCTGGTAGCCGACGGTCTCGCCCACGCGCTCGCCAATCTCCTCGGACACGCGCTGCGCGGCGAGCCGGGTGGGCAGCCGCCGGGGCTGGAGGACGACGATCTCCTTGCCCGCGCCCAGCCCCGCCTCCAGCAGTGCGCGGGGCACGCGGGTCGTCTTGCCCGCGCCAGGAGGGGCCTCCAGCACGAGCGACCGCGAGCTCCGGAGCGTGGAGACGATGTCCGGCAGGAGGGGATCAATGGGAAGGGCGACGTCCGCCATGTCCGGGTTCCTCTTCACGGCGGGGGACTCACCGCGCGTCGGGTCTCAAGGCGTGCCAGCCTCGGACGGGTCGGTCTTCTTGCGTCGCTTGGGGCGCACGGCCTCCGGAGCACCGGCAGCCGGTGCGTCCGAAGGCGTCTCCGCAGGAGCGGTCTCCACGGCCGGAGCCGCATTCTTCGGAGGCCGTCCCCGACGGGGACGCGCCACGGCCGGAGCCTCCGGAGCGACGGGTTCCGAATCCGCGGTGGCCTCCTCCAGAGCCTCGGCAGCGGCAACCTCCGCCACAGGCTCCTCCACCGGTACCGGAGTCTCCGATTCGTCGGAAGCCGCCTCCAGAGCGTCGTCCGAGGAGGCCTCCTCGGCCCCTTCGAACGCATCCTCCTGACCGGAGTCACCCTCCTCACCGAAGAGCTCCGAAGCCCCTTCCTCGGCGGAGAGCGCGAGCGACTTGCCAGCGCGCTTCCGGGGCTTGAGGGTGAGCCCCGCGGCCTCGAAGACCCCAGGCACGGGCACGAGCGCGGCCTCGGCGAGCAGTCGCCCCTGTCGCAGCGCCACATCCAGCCGCCGACCCAGCGAGACCAGCGCCTCGCGC
>NZ_RAWL01000528.1:0-5292 GCF_003668885.1 Corallococcus sp. AB049A
GGGGGAGGCGGGCACATGGCGGACACGCTTCAGCGGTTCCTGCGGGCCAAGGTCCAGAGCATCACGTTCCGGGCGGGGCGCCTGTCGCGCCTCACGCCGCAGGACGTGGGCATCCGGCCCCGGGACGTCCCCTACGCCCCTTCCCCCGCGCACTTCGCCGCGGCCAACGCGCGGCTGGGCGAAATCGACCGGGACGTGCGCCGCGCCCTGTCCCGGCTCAACGGCCGGCTGCGCGACGCCCCGCCCCCGCCGGACGAGGTGCTGGAGCGCAACGCGCTGCTGGAGCGCGAAATCGACCGCGCCCGCCGCGCCTACGGCCTGTTCTTCGACGTCTTCAGCCAGCGGGGCACCCGGTTCGCGCCGGCGCTCGCGGCGTGTGACGCCATCGCGGTGGACTGCTTCCAGGCCGTGCGGCAGGCCGCGCCGGGCCTTTTGCACAGCCCGATGCTCAAGCCGCTCACCTACCTGGAGCACGGCTTCTCCCCGGCCACCTTCCGGCGCGGCGTCCTGCTGAGCCGGCTGCTGGGGGAGCGAAACCCCTTCCCGCTCATCCGCGTGCCCTACGAGCGCGTGGAGGCCCCGTGGGGCATGGGGGTCATCCTCCATGAAATCGGCCACAACCTGCAGGCGGACCTGGGCATCTGGCAGGAGACGCAGGTGGCCCTCCAGCGCCGCGTCCTGCACGCCACCGGCAACCCGTGGCTCACGCGCCTGTGGGGCCGCTGGCACAAGGAGATCTTCGCGGACCTCATCGCGTGCCTGCTCGGGGGGCCCGCGTCGGTGCACTCGATGAAGGACTTCCTCGCGTACCCGGCGTCGCGGGTGCTGACGTTCCATCCGCTCAGCGCGCACCCCACGCCGTTCCTGCGCGTGTTCATCCAGGCGGAGATGCTCCGGCGCATGGGCTTCCATCAGCGCGCCTGCGACGTGTTCGACAACTGGAACCGGCTGTACCGCTCGCGGCTGCCGTACGCGCGCATCCCGAAGCTGCTGCTCACCACGGCCCGCCAGCTCATCCCCCATGTCGTGGATGAGATTGCCTTCCAGCCCCGCCGGGGCCTCGCGCAGCGCGCGCTGGTGGACGTGGTGCCCTTCTGGCACTCGGACCAGGAGCGCATCGACCGGGCCGCGGAGTCGCTGGCGCGCGGGCACATCCCGCCCGGCGTGCCTCCGCGCCACGTGGTGAGCGCCAGCCGCGAGGCGCTTGAACGGAGGCTGGCCCCGCCCGAGCGCATCTCTCGGACGGTGCTCAATCATCTGGTGAAGCTCGGCACGCGCGATGCGCGGACGCCGGGTGTGGGCGTCACCCTGGCCGCATGACAGGACCTCAAGGGAGGGACGATGTACGAGAACGTGAAGGGGAGAAGCCCCGCCGCATCCATCGAGCTGGCCTCGAGCGCGAAGTCGAAGTTCGACGAGTTCCTGCGCCGTCAGCTCGGCGTGTCCGACGCGCGTGACCCCAAGGCGGTGGTGTACGCGCTGCGAAAGCTCTACCCGACCACGGCCGCGCGCCTGGACGACGAGAGCCGCGGCCAGCCCATCCGCGTCACGGCCACGCCCGAACCGGCCATGACGCCCATGACCGGGATGCTGGACTCGCCGGGCCAGCGCCGCTTCCGCCAGGAGCGCCAGGCGCTGGTGGACGACCTGGAGATCGCCGTGAACCTGGCCTCCAACCGGGACTTCAAGGCGCCGATCTGCGGCTGGCGGGACTCCATCCTCGCGGAGCTGGACGAGGGCGAGGCCGCGGCGAACCTGGCCGTGGACCCCGTGTCGCGCGACCGGGCCTTCTATTCCATCCGCAAGCTGGGGGACACCGCGCGCGTGGCGCGCCTGGTGGGGATGATCAACCCCACGGTGGTCCAGGAGTTCGGCCGGCTCGCGGCGACCATCGACGACAACGCCACGCTGCTGCGCATCCTGGCGGGCGAGGCGCTCTTCCGCGCGGGCTTCGACAAGGGCGGCACGGTGTTCCAGGTGGCGCTCCAGGACCTGCGCCAGCGCCGCGAAGCACTCATCAACTCGCTGGAGCAGCTCACCGCCACCTCCCTCCAGGAGGGCTATGACGACTGGGGTGACGGCCAGGCGTCCTACGGCAAGCTGTTGGATCAGCTGCGCGCCCGGGGGCAGTCGGACCTGCGCGCCATCGCCCGGCCGGAGGCCATGTCGCGGCTTCTGGACGTGCTCCTGAACCACGCGCCCCGGCAGAACTCGGAGGACATGCGCGGCATCGCGTCCGCGGTGCCCGTGGAGCTCATCCAGCTGCGGCGCCTGCGTGACGTGGCCGGAACGCTGCTGGACACGTCCACCGACGCCTTCACCCACAGCAGCAGCCGGGGCGTCGCGCTGAACGCGAAGGTCCAGGGCGCCTCCGCGCCCCTGGCCGCCTTCGTGGAGGCGCTCACGCTCTTCATCGACGCGTTCGACCGGCCCAACGCCGGAGCGCGGCTGCTCAACCTGGTGCTCCCCGTCCCGCTGACCTTCCGGGACCTGACGGGCAAGGAGCAGGAGCTCAACGACAAGTTCCGGCAGCGCAACGACACCCAGGAGCTCATCGAGGACCTCCTGATGGACCCCAGCACGTCGGTGGAGTTCTGGAAGGAGCTGGCCCGGTTGGACCGCAAGCTCTACCACATCGACCGGATCATCGACCTGTTCCTCCTGGACTACGACGAGGCCACGGTGCCGGGCGGCAACCGCGTGGACCTCCACGAGGAGATGATTGAACAGCTGGATGACAACGTGGACGTCTTCAACGTGAGCCCGGCGTTCCTCCGGGAGCAATGCGGGCTGGAGGAGGACTCGCTGGAGCTGGCGAAGACGCTGACCCAGGAGGCGCCCGGCCAGGCGGAGGAGATTGAAGACGACCGGAACCACAAGTACGGCTTCCCCCAGGGCGCGCACTGCAACACCGGCGAGCCGTTCACGGTGCCGCCGCCCATCCGCGTCTCGCTGGACCGCATCGAAAAGGACCTGGAGCCGCGCATCATCTCCGACCCCGGCGTCGTGGAGCACCCGAGGCACGCGGAGCCGGACGAGTCCGCGGAGACGCCGGCCGCCGGCGCGCGAGGCAACGGGGCCAGCATGGATGACGTGGCGTCGCTCATCGAAAAGAGCCGCGCGCGCATCATGACGGACGTGAAGCAGCAGCTGGAGGCCCAGGGGCCGGAGCTGGCCCGGCAGCTGGAGCAGGCGTTCTCGGATCAGCTCAAGGCCGTGGAGCGCATCATCGCCGGCAGGGAGCGGCACGGCGCGGACAGCCGGCCCGCGCCGGTCAACGGACACGCCAAGGGCGGCCACTCGCGCCGCCACGTGCGCCACGCGCGCAAGCCGTGAACGTGCACGCACGGGCCCGAAACCCTTTCCTTCAACGTCATTGACCCAGGTGGCATGCCATGAGCATCGGTACGGCAGAAGCCCTTCAGCGGCTGTTCTCGCAGTGGAAGCGGGAAGTCCTCGCCAACGTCACGTCGGATGAGCAGCGCACGGAGCTGCAGAAGCAGCTGTCGCTCCGTGAGGAGGAGCTGCTCGCCAGCGCCTCGGACGGCTCGACGGCGTCCGTCTTCTCCGACCTGATGGGGTTGGACAAGGGCGGCGCGCCGTCGTTCGACTCCATCAGCCGGCCGGTGCTCGTCCAGGACTTCGACGAGTCCGTCATCGAGACGCAGCTCCACGCGACCGCGGAGCTCTATTACATCTACCAGCACGAACGGATGAAGGTCTTCCAGGTGGCGGGCGCGCTCCTGCGCCTCTTCCACGACGGGCGCATGCGCATCCAGCGGGGCCCGGGCGCGCGGGCGCTGTACCTCATCGAGAAGCACCAGCCGCTGCGCTACAAGCCGCGCGACCGGCAGCTCGCGTACCGGCGCGCGTTCAACTACGGCAGCCTGGCGGCGCCCCCGGGCGCGGTGATGTTCCGCAACT
The DNA here is from genome assembly GCF_003668885.1 of Corallococcus sp. AB049A. NCBI lineage: Bacteria > Pseudomonadati > Myxococcota > Myxococcia > Myxococcales > Myxococcaceae > Corallococcus > Corallococcus sp. AB049A. The sequence continues at coordinate 3,925 of NZ_RAWL01000528.1, forward strand.
TCCACCGCGAGTTCGTCGCCTTCGTGTCCGCCATCGCGCAGTACTTCCGCGACCTGTTGATTGGCGAGGTCATCCGCGGCTCGCAGCAGCTGAACGAGCGGCCCTTCGCGAGCCAGGCCACCATCCAGCGCCTGGGCACGGACATCCGCTGGCAGATTGACCGCGCCACCTACGGCAACATCCTGGCGCTCACGGTGGAGGTGGGCGAGTACCTCAAGACCATCCTCGACGCGCTGGAGACGCCGGACATCAAGAAGGCCTTCGACGCGAACACCAAGTGGGACGTGATTGAGGTCGTGTCGCAGCGCTACCTGGGCGGCACGGGTGAGATTTCGCAGCGCTCGAAGATGGCGGACGCGGGGCGCCTGCTGCTCAACTTCATCGCGGACAACCCGTTCAAGACGCGCGACTTCAGGGACTTCCAGACGGAGGTCATGCCACTGGGTCCGGTGGCTGAAGAGTGGATCGCCGCTTACCGGATGACGCCGGACGGCCGCGCGTTCCGGGGCGTGGCGCCCACCCTGCGCACGACGCTGGGCATCACCAGCCCCGCGCCGGGCGCGCTGCGCTGAAGGCGGGAGGAACGGCCCTATGGACCTCCCGTTGCAGCACCCCCTGATGGAGGCGGGCATGGGGGCCGCCTCGGCGCCGCGCACCAACGTGTCGCGGCTGGTGGCCTCGGCGGTGGCGGGACAGGTGTCCCATCCCGTCGTGCAAGTGTCCCCCTACCGCATCGGCCGGGATGGCGTGCCCCGGCTGGTGCCGGGCAGCGGCGGCATCGTGCTCAACCGCCGCGTGGGGGACCGCGCGGTGGGGCTGGCCGCGGACCACATGGAAGCGGGCGTGTCCATCCACAACACGGGGCGCGACGACGTGGGCCGCAAGGGCGGCTCCAACCGCGCGCTGATGTTCCAGGCGTGCGTGGGCAACCGCGCGCGCGTGACGAGCGGCCCCATGACGGGCGCGGTGGGCACGGTGGTGGGCAAGCACGGCGGCATCAACCACGTCATCGTGGACTTCCCTCCACTGGTGAAGCGCCGGCTGTGCATCGGGGACCGCATCCAGCTGGATGCGTACGGGCAGGGGCTGGAGCTGCCGGACTTCCCCGGGGTGCGCGCGCTGAACCTGTCGCCCCGGCTGCTGCGGCGCTGGGGCGTGCGGACGGAAGGCGGGCGGCTGGTGGTTCCGGTGACGCACACGGTGCCCTCGGTGGTGATGGGTTCGGGGTTCGGGCGGTCCGAGGGCGTGCTGGGGGACCTGGACATCCAGCTGTCGGATGCGGGGCTGGTGCGCAGGCACCGGCTGGACGCGCTGCGGCTGGGGGACCTGGTGGCGTTGTGTCCGCTGGACTACCGGTTCGGGCCCTCG
>NZ_RAWL01000529.1:0-5251 GCF_003668885.1 Corallococcus sp. AB049A
TTAAGTCGTCGGCAGCGTCAGAGGTGTATAAGAGACAGCCCTGGCTCTTCATCCCCGCGGGCGCGCTCGCCGTCAGCTCCGGCGTCCTCTTCATCGTGCGCGGAGCCCTGGGCGCGGCGAGCGCCGCACGGGCGCAGGGGGCCGGTTCCGCGCGGATCGGCCTGGGGGCGGAGATCTCCAGCTCGGCGCGCATCGAGCCCGGTGCCGTCGTCGAGATGGGCGCCACCGTGCAGGCGGAAGCGGTCATCGAAAGCGGCGCCGTCATCCGCATGGGCGCCACCGTGCAGCGCGGCGCGACGGTGCAGCGAGGGGCCGTGGTCGGCTGGGGCGCCACCGTCCAGGAGGGAGCGACCGTGGAGCGCGCCGCCAGCGTCGGTGCCGGGGCCACCGTCGGCCGGAACGCGCGCCTGTCCGCGGGCGGTCACCTGGGAGCCGGCGGGCACATCGCTTCGACCGAGGGCCCCGGTGCGCCCTTGAAGCGGGTCCCGGACGCGGTCGCGGTGTTCCAGGAGGACGCGCGGCTGCGCGAGCTGGACGAGGTCTGCGACCGGCTGGAGGCCGCCTTCCGCAAGGCGTCCCCGGCCGTGCGTGACTTCCTCAGCGGGGGCGAGGAGTCCGTGAAGGCACTGCGCCGCTCGTGCCACGACCTGCGGAAGCGCGAGCAGGGCCTGCGCCGCGAGGTCAGCCCGGAGTTGATGGGCCGGCTCGAAGCGGAGCGCACGGCGCTCTCCGCGCGCATCACGGCATCAACGGATCCGCAGGTGCGCGCCTCGCTGCAGAGCGCCGTGGATGCCATCGACGCCCAGCGGGCGCAGCGCGAGCGGCTGGCGCGCAACGCGGACCGGCTGGATGCCGAGCTCACCCGCCTGCGCTGGAGCATCGAGGGCGTGGCCACCCAGCTGGTCCAGGTTCACGGGCAGAGCGGACCGACGGCCGCGCCCGCCGACGCCGAGCAGGGCTTGAGCCGCGTGCGTGAAGAGCTGGCCGCCATCAGCGAGGCGCTCGAGTCGGTCAACGAGGCGGAGCGGACCGGACTGCGGCCGGCGCACGAGCCCGTCGCGCCCCTGGACTCCCAGGAGCAGGGCATCCGGCCCACACGCGTCCGCAGCTGAGTCCCGGGCCCCGTTTGCCGCCGGCCCCGTGTCGCGGTAGCACCGGGCCGTGGGCTCATCCGGAATCGTCTACGCGTCCTTCGACCGCTTCCCCGCGCCCAAGGGCGCCGCCGTGCACATCCGCGCCTTCGTGGAGGCCCTGGGCGCCGCGTTCGGCCCGGTGGACCTGGTGGCCATCGGCGATGCGCCCGGTGCTCCCCCGCCCGCCCTGGGACCCGCCATCACCTACCACCCGCTGGGCGCCCGAGGGAAAGACCTCATCTCCCAGGCGCTGACGTTCCGCTCGCACCTGGGCGCGTGGTGGCAGGGCCGGCCGCGCGCGAAGGTCGTCCACGTCCGCTCCATCTTCGAGGGCTACCCCATCGCCCGGCGCAAGGCCGCCCTCACCGACGCGCTCGTCTACGAGGTCAACGGCCTGCCCTCCATCGAGCTCAAGTACCACCACCCCGACGTCGCGGACGACGCGGAGCTGATGCGCAAGCTCCTCGCGCAGGAGGAGACATGCCTCCACGCCGCGGACCTCCTCGTCACCCCCAGCGCCGTCACCGCCGAGCACCTGATTGCACGCGGCGCGGACCCCAAGCGCCTGCGCGTCATCCCCAACGGCGTGGACCTGGACGTGTTCCGCTACGCGCCCCCACGCCCCGCCGAAGCCGGCCGCCCGCTGCGCATGCTCTACAGCGGCACCATGACCGCGTGGCAGGGCGTGCACCACGCCATCGACGCCTGCCGCATCCTGCGCCGCGACCTGCCGGTGACGCTCACCCTCGTGGGCCCGCTGCGCAAGCACGCGCGACGCGCGCTCCTGGACCGGTGCGGAGACCTCGTGCTCCAGGGCGCGGTGGAAATCCTCGAACCCCTGCCCCAGGAGGAGCTGGCCCGGCTGCACCACGCCTGCGACGTCGTGCTCGTGCCGCTGCCCGTGAACGACCGCAACTGCGTGCAGGGCTGCTGCCCGCTGAAGCTGCTGGAGGCCATGGCCACCGGCACGCCCGTCGTCGTCAGCGACCTGCCGGTGACGCGCGCGCTCGCGGAAGGGACCGAGGCCTACCGCATCCGCCCCGGCTCACCCAAGGCCATCGCCGAGGCCGTGAAGGACCTCGCCGCCAACCCCGCGCTCGGCGCCGCGATGAGCGCCAACGCCCGCGCCCGCGTGGAGCGGGACTTCCCGTGGGGCCGCGCGCAGGAAGCGCTCGTGAACGCCTACGCGGAAGATTTGGGGATGGCGCGCGCCAGCACGCGGGACAACACCCGGGCCTCCGCGTCCGCCTGAAAGCCCGCCTCGATTCGCGCTCTCGCCGCCGTCCCCAGCGCCGCGCGCTTCGCCTCCGGCATCCCCAGCACGTCCAGGCACGCCTGCCCCAGGTGGTTGAGCAGCGCCTTCTCCACGATGAAGCCATTCACCCCGGACTCCACCGCCTCCGGGATGCCGCCCGCGTCGCTGGCGATGACCGGCCGCGCGCACGCCATCGCCTCCAGCAGCGCGTTGGGCATGCCCTCCCACAGCGACGGCTGCAAATACACATCACACAGCCGCAGGTATTCTGAGATGAGCCCCGGGGACTCCAGCGCGCCGGAGATGATGATCCGCGCCGCGTCCTCCGGATGCTCCGCCCGGTAGGCCACCAGGTGCTCGGCATCCCGCGCGCGCACCTCACCAATCACCAGCAGGCACGCGGGCCGCACGCGCCGCACCTCGGTGAGCGCGGACAGGAGGAACGGCAGCCCCTTCTTGTGGCGCAGCTCCCCGGAGAAGCCGAGCACCGCCTCGCCCGGCAGGATGCCCAACCGCTCGCGCAGGGCCGCGTCCACCGGGCCCGGTGAGAACAGCGCCGTGTCCACCGCGTTGGGGATGACCTCCACGCCTGGGTCGCGGCCCATCAGCATCGCCATCTTGCGGCCCAGGTCCGCGGACGCGGCCGTGAGCACGTCCGCTCGCTGGATGGTCCAGAGCAGGCGGGCGAAGTCCCCCGGCGGGAACATCAGCTGATCCACGTCATTGCCCCGCGCGCTGATGACGGACTTGAGCCCGGCGCTCTGCGCGAACACCACCGCCAGGAACCCCGGCGGATACAGGTAGTGCCCCCACACCAGGTCGTACTTGCGCCGCGCGTGCAGGTGGCCGAGCACATCGAGCGTGTGCTGCATGGACAGGTCCGCGCTGCCGAACAGTCCCAGCCGGTGCAGCGTCACGCCCTTCGCGAACGGGGACACGGCCTCCGCGTCCGGCACCGTCTCCAGCGCCCCCGGCTGCGCCGTGCGCGTCCAGGCCACCACGTCCACGCGTGCGCCCAGCCGCACGAGCGAGCCCGCGGTGCGCGCGCCGCTCCGCGCGAGCCCTCCGATGTCAGGGGGGAAGCGCTCGGCGAGGAGGAGGACGCGGGGACCGGAAGCCATGCCCTGAATCTACCCGGCCGCGCGCGCCGGCAGGCGGGGAACCGTGAGGGATGAAAGGCGGAAGGCGTCCCGTTGCAACGCCCAATCCATGACGCAACCCCCGACTGAAACGCTCTCCCCGGACGCCTCCCCCTCCACCTCGGGTTCCAAGGGCCTCCTTGCCTCCCTGTGGCTGGCGGTGAAGGGCTCCACCGAGGACCTGGCCACCGGGCCCGTGGATCGCGCCTTCCTGCTGCTGTCCGTGCCCATGGTGCTGGAGATGGTGATGGAGTCCGTCTTCGCCCTGGTGGACGTGCTCTTCGTGTCGCGCCTGGGCGCGGACGCCATCGCCACCGTGGGCCTCACCGAGTCCATGCTCACGCTCCTCCAGACCCTGCCGCTGGGCCTGTCCATCGGCGCCACCGCGCTCATCGCGCGCCGCATCGGGCAGAAGGATCCGGAGCGCGCCTCCAGCGCCGCCGTGCAGGCCCTGGGCTTGGGGCTCGCGCTGTCCGTGCCGCTGGCGTTCGCGGGCAGCTTCTTCGCGCGGCCGCTGCTCACGGCCCTGGGCGCCGCGCCCGGCGTGATTGAGCATGGCGCCGGCTACACGCGGCTGATGCTGGCCAGCTTCCCCATCATCACGCTCCTGTTCCTCATCAGCGCCATCCTGCGCGGCGCGGGGGACGCGGCCACGTCCATGCGCGCGCTGTGGCTGGCCAACTCCGTGAACATCGTGCTCGCGCCGCTGTTCATCTTCGGCCTGGGCCCCGTGCCCGCGATGGGCGTCACCGGCGCCGCGCTGGCCACCACCGTGGGCCGCTCCACCGGCGTGCTGTACCAGGTGTACCGCCTGCTCAAGGGCAGCGGACGTCTGGAGCTGCACCGCCGCCACCTGCGCCTGGAGCTGTCCACGCTGCGCTCGCTGCTGAAGCTGTCGGGAGGCGCCACGCTCCAGTCGCTGCTGGGCATGTCCAGCTGGCTGGTGCTGATGCGCATCGTGGCGACGTTCGGCAGCACGGCGCTGGCGGGCTACACGCTGGCCATGCGCATCCTGCTCTTCGTGCAGCAGCCGTCGTGGGGCCTGTCCCACGCGGCGGGCACGCTGGTGGGCCAGAGCCTGGGCGCGGGCGACACCGACCGCGCGGAGAAGGCCGCGTGGCGCGCCAGCTTCTACACGCTCGCGTTCCTGGGCGTGGTGGCGGTGGGCCTCTGGCTCTTCGCGGAGCCCCTCATCCACCGCTTCACCACGGACCCGGAAGTGGGCCTGCACGCCGCGCGCTGCCTGCGCATCGTCAGCTGCAGCCTGGCCCTCTACGCCTTCGTCACCGTGCTGCCCCACGCCTTCAACGGCGCGGGGGACACCACCACCCCCACCGTGGTGAACGCCCTCTTCTCCTGGGGCCTCCAGCTGCCGCTGGCGTGGGTCCTCTCCCATCCGCTGGGGCTGGGGCCGGCGGGCGCGTTCATCGCCATCGCCGTCACCTACGGGGCGCTGGGCCTGGCGAGCGCCGCCCTCTTCCGCCGCGGCGGCTGGAAGCTGCGACACGTCTGAGGCCGTCCTCCACCGGCAGACAGTCCGCACCTCCCAGGGGGCTGAGTTGAAAGCCTTCGGGGAGTGCGGACTATCCCGGCACTCTCGCAGCAAGTAGGCGCCGCCTGGCGCCTCCAGCCACGAAGGCTCCCGTCACCCCGGGGCGCCGCCAAAGTGTCGCCGCGAGAGCACGGGGCACGACCTGGCTCTTATACACATCTGACGCTGCCGA
>NZ_RAWL01000052.1:0-30402 GCF_003668885.1 Corallococcus sp. AB049A
GGTGCAGGACGCGCAGGGGGAGCTCTGGGTGCGCGAGGGCCGCCGGGTGCGCGCGGGCGAGCGCGTGGTGGTGGGCAAGGCGGAGGACGGCAGCGAGGGCGTCTACGTGAACATGGCCTACCTGGCGGAGGGCGGGGAGGGCGAGTTCAAGTTCATGACGAGCGAGGTGTCTCGCGAGAAGCCCATCGACTACGCGCACATGGCGCGGCTGCTGGTGGAGGAGCGCGAGCGCGGGGGCTATCCCATCTGGGTGACGGGGCCGGCGCTGGTGCACTCGCGGGCGCGCGCGGACATGACGTGGTTCGTGGAGAACGGCTTCGTGGGGGCGCTGCTCGCGGGCAACGCGGTGGCGGTGCACGACATCGAGGCGTCCATCTACGGCACGACGCTGGGCATGAGCGGCGCGGGCGAGGCGACGTCGGGCGGGCACGGGCTGCACATGCGCGCCATCAACAAGGTGCGGCAGGCGGGCTCCATCGCGAAGGCGGTGGAGGCGGGCATCATCACCAACGGCATCATGCACGCGTGCGTGAAGCACGGGGTGCCGTTCGTGCTGACGGGCTCCATCCGGGATGACGGGCCGCTGCCGGACGTGGTGACGGACAACCTGGCGGCGCAGGACGCGATGCGCAGGCACGCGGTGAAGGCGACGATGGCGGTGCTGGTGGCCACGGCGCTGCATGCCATCGCGACGGGGAACATGCTGCCCGCGTTCGTGACGGAGAAGGACGGCTCCTTGAGGGAGCTGCCCACCATCTGCGTGGACTCGTCCGAGTTCGTGGTGAGCAAGCTGAAGGACCGGGGCACGCACCAGGCCTTCGGCGTGGTGACGAACGCGCAGGACTTCATGCACATCCTGCGGCTGTACGTGGAGCGCGAGCTGGCCGCGCGAGGCAAGGCGCCGAAGTCCTAGCGCTGGCTGAGCGCAGGGACGGAGACGGGCTTCCACGGGGCGCTCGACAGTCCGCCCTCGGTGCCGAAGAGGGCGGAGTCGCCCTCCGGGAGCACGGCGTAGACGCGCGGATCCGCCAGCCGGGGCAGGGCATGCACGGCTCCGGTGCTCGCGTCGAAGTACGACGCTCCCAGCAGCGTGCCCACCAGCGCTCCGCCGGGCACGAGCGCGGCGGAGACGATGGCCGGGGAGGGCAGGCCGGACGCGGTGCGCACGCGCGTCCACTTCGCGCCGTCGAAGTAGTTGAAGCCGTCCTGGCAGGTGCCCGCGACGGCGCGTCCCTCCGAGTCGGTGGACAGCGCGGTGATCCAGTTGTCGGTGAGGTCGCGGCCGTCGTGGAAGCGCTGCCACTTCGCGCCGTCCCAGCGCAGCAGGCCCCGGTCCTCGCTGCCCATCCACAGGAAGTGGCCCGAGGCCTCACCGACGGAAGGATGCTTGCTCCACTCCGTGGGCAGCGGCACCCGCTTCACGAGGGACAGGGGCGCGGTGCCGGGAGTGACCAGGGACACGCCCCGGCCGTCCACCAGCGCGACGCCGTCATCCATCCGGGACACGTTGAGCACGGACAGCTTGCCCAGCGCCACCGGGTTGCGAGCCCCATACGCCACCTGCGTCCACGCCTTCCCGTCGTGGAAGCCCAGGCCATACGTGGTCGCGACGTAGAGGTTCGCACCGTCACTGGTGATGCCCAGCACCTGGTTGCTGGGGAGCGAGGGCGTGCGGACGGTCTGCCACCGGCCGTCCTCGCGCTGCCAGCACGCGCCCCGGTCGAACGTGCCCACCACGAGCCGCCCCTGATGCCGGGCCAGCGCGGTGATGTGATTGCCGCAGAGCTGCCCGGTGGGCGTGGCCCGTTTCCACCCCTTCTTCCCCTGGAAGAACACGCCGGAGGTCCGAGTGCCCGCCCAGCCCTCGCGCAGCACGGTGGCGTCCTTGGGGACGCTCGCGGCCTGGAGCGGCACGGACTCCGTCTCCCACGCGTGCACCTCGCCGTGGCTGCCCACGATGCGCACGCCCTGCTCCGTCACCGCGAACGACAGCGGCCCGGTGGGCACGTCGCGCAGCGCGGAGAGCCGGCCGCTGGCGCTGATGGAGAACGCGCCCTCGGTGGTGCCCACGTCCACGCCGTCGCGAGTGTCGGAGATGAAGCGCACCGGCCCCGGCAGGGACCACGCGCGCTGGGTGCCCAGCTCGAACAGGCGCCCCTCCGCCGTGCCCGCGAAGCGCGGTGAGAACGCCGTGTACGTCGCGCCCGGCGTCAGCACCGCGGCCAGTGACTCCAGCCGGCTCACGTAGTCCGGCGTGCTCGCGTCTTCGGCGGGAGGCAGGGCCTGCCAGCGCACGTCCAGCACGGGCGTCACGCGGAAGCGGGCGTCCAGCGACACCAGCCCTTCATCCGTGGCGACGAAGAGCCGGTCTCCCGTGGACTCCAGCGCGCGGCAGAAGTGGCTGGGCAGCCCGTCCTCCACCGTGAGCACGCGCACCGGACGGCCCGTGGGCGTGAACAGCTCCAGGCCGCCTTCGGTGCACGCGACGACGTGGCCGCCAAAGGGCTCCAGGTCATGCACGGTCTCGGTGTTGGTGACGGTGGCGGCCAGGGTCAGCGCGGTGAGGGTGGAGAGCATCATGCGCCACCCCTATTGCGAACCCCGGGCCAGCCGGTGTGTGTCTCCCGAGCCGCACCTGTTGACCTGGTCGCCCTTTTACGAAGAATGGGCGCGCGGAGGGGTCATGCTGCGTTCTGCTTCTTCCCTGGCGATGGGGCTCGCCCTCGTCCTCTGTGCCTGCGCACCGGTTGACCCGTGCGATGCCGTCTACTGCGGTCCGGGCCGCTGCGATGCATCCTCCGGAGAGGCCGTGTGCGAATGTCCCTACGGCTACGTCCAGGCGGACATGACCTGCAAGCGGAACCTGCGCCACGGGGATGACCATGGGGACTCCATCGATGCCGCGACCCCCTTGGAGTTCATGGCGCTCAACGAGGTGAAGAGCGCGGTGCTGGACACCGTGGACGACGTGGACGTGTTCTCGTTCCGCGTCACGGCTGGTCGCATCTACCGGTTCAGCTGCCGTCGCTTCCTGGATGAAGGCTACGAAGGCACCGACCCGACCTGCGTGGTCGAACTCCTGGACGCGGACGGGCGCACGTTGCCGGGCTCGGCGGGCTCAGGGGCGCCCGGGTACTACCGGGCGTCCGTGCTCGCCACGCAGGATGGCACCGCGTACGCCCGCGTGAAGGGCTTGTTCGCCCCCACGATTCACCGCTCCTACGATTACTCGCTGGTGGACCGGGGACCGGACGACTTCGGGGACACCCTCGCGGAAGCCGCCCGGTGGTCCGTCGGCAACAGAGTCTCGGGGAACATCGAGCCCTACGGCGATGTCGACGTCATCGCGCTGGACCTCGTCGCGGGCCACACCTACCAATTGCTTTGCAGGGCTGACGACTACAACAACTGCGGCATGCGAGTGCGCGGCCCCGGGGGCGAGGTGCTGTTCCAGGCGGGCGACCTCTTCAACCTCCAGGTGATGCAGAGCGGCCGTCACACGGTCGAGCTGTTCTTCATCACGGGGCCCCGCTTCTCCTTGTGCGTGGGACCCTACACCTTCTCCTCCACCGACCTGACGCCCTGAGCGCCAACGCGGCGCGCTCCGGAAAGCGCGCCGCCCATGGGCTCGGACGCTCCGCTAGAACGACTCTTCCGGCACGTCCATCAGGTCCAGGTTGCCGTTCTCCACCATGCGCGCGGCGTGCGCGATGCCGGGCAGCACCTCGTGGCAGTACCAGCGGGCGCTGGCCACCTTGCCGCCGTAGAACGCCTTGTCACCGGGGTTCGACTTCATCCGCTCCAGCGCCACGGCCGCGTGACGCACCAGCAGCCAGCCGATGATGACCTCCGCCACCGCGAACAGCACGCGGTTGCCCTGGAAGCCCACGTGGTAGACGGACTCGCCCAGCTTGCCCATCAGCGTGCCGAGCAGCGTCTGCAACTGGCCCACCGCCTCGCCCAGCGCGGCGCGCTCCGTCTTCAGCTCCGGGCCGCCCTCGTCGCCGTCCGCCGTCGCGCGCACGCGCTCCAGGAGGCCCATCAGCGTCGCGCCGCCATCGCGCGCCACCTTGCGCATCAGCAGGTCCAGCGCCTGGATGTGCGTGGTGCCCTCGTAGAGCGAGTCGATCTTCTGGTCCCGGATGTACTGCTCGACGGGGTAGTCCGTCAGGAAGCCCGAGCCGCCGTGCACCTGCAGCGACAGGGACAACAGCTCATACGCCTTCTCCGAGCTGTACCCCTTCACCAGCGGCAGCAGCATGTCGTTGAGCACGTCCGCCTCGCCCGCCGCGGTGGAGCGATGGCCGCCCTGCAGCTCCACCTGGTCCTGCACGGACGCGGTGAACAGGGCCAGCGCGCGCAGGCCCTCCGCGTGGGCCTTCTGCGCCATCAGCATGCGGCGCACGTCCGGGTGCTGGAGGATGTTCACGCGCGGCGCCGTCTTGTCGCGCGCCTTGCCCAGGTCGCTGCCCTGCACGCGGTCCTTCGCGAACGACAGCGCGCGGAAGTAGCCCGCGGACAGCGCGGCCATGGACTTGAGGCCCACCGCCATGCGCGCGTTCTCGATGATGTGGAACATCTGCCGGATGCCGTCGTGGACCTCACCCAGCAGCAGGCCGCGCGTGGGCTTGCCGTCGCCGAACGTCAGCTCGCACGTGACGGACCCCTTCAGGCCCATCTTCTTCTCCAGCTTGGTGCACACGACGTTGTTGTGCTCACCCAGGCTGCCGTCCTCGTTCACCCAGTACTTGGGCACCACGAACAGCGACAGGCCCTTGGTGCCCGGCGCCGCGCCTTCCGGACGCGCGAGCACCATGTGGATGATGTTCTCCGCGATGTCCGACTCGCCGTTGGTGATGAAGCGCTTGACGCCTTCAATCTCCCAGACGTCGCCGTCCACGTGACGGGCCTTGGTGCGCGCGGCGCCCACGTCGCTGCCCGCGTCCGGCTCCGTCAGCACCATGGACCCGCTCCAGCGCTTGTCCAGGATGTGCGGCAGGAAGCGCTTCTTCTGCGAGTCCGTGCCCAGCTTGTCGATGACGCGCGCCAGCAGGTTGCCCAGCGTGAAGAACGCCAGCGCGGGGTTGCTCCCCAGCAGCAGCTCGAACGCGGCCCAGCCCAGCGACGGCGGCGCGCCCAGGCCGCCCAGGTGCGGGGGCGTCTCCAACAGGTGCATGCCCGCGTCGTAGTACGCGCCCATCGCGGCCTTGAGGCCGGGGGGCAGCTTCACCTCGCCGTTCTCCAGCTTCGGCGGGTTGTGCTCGGACTCGTCGAAGCTCTTCGCCAGCTCCTGCGTGCACAGCTGCGCGAACGTCTGCAGCGTCTGCCGGGCCGCCGTCTCGTCCAGGTCCCCGAAGGGCGCCTTGCCCAGCGACGTGTGGCCGATGTCCAGGAACTCGAAGAGGTTGAACTCAATATCGCGGAGGTTGGGCGTGTAGTGCAGGGACGACGACATCGAAGGACTCCTCGCGGCCGGGTGCGAAATGAAACAGCCCCGCGCCAGTGAAGGCGCGGGGCCAAAGCGGACCGCCAGGGTACCCGAGATTGATTCGCGGGTCAGTCCTGCCGGGCGTGGATGACGCGCAGCGTCTCCCGGCGTTCGAAGCGGTTGCCGGCGGCGTCGCGGGCGACGAACACCAGCTCGTAGGAACCGGCGGGCGTGCCCTCCGGGATGACCAGCTTCTGGGTGAAGCGCAGGCCGTCCGTCGAATCGAGCAGCTGCTGATCCTCGCCGAAGAGGTCGCCGTACACGCTGACCTCCTGCGTGGCCTCCACCGCGTCCACGTCCAGCGTCAGCGTGTCACCGGGAGCGAGCTCCTTCTGTGAGAGGACGACGTCGAAGTCGTTGCCCTTGGAGTCCAGGCGGTAGCGAACCTCGTTGCGCTCCACGCGGCCGTCCGCCAGCTCCGCGATGATGAACACGGTGTAGTAGCCATCCGCGACGCCCAGCGGCACGAGGAACCGGCCGCGCCAGGAACGGGTGAGGTTGTCGAACGTGAGCGGCTTCACCAGGCCGAAGGGGAAGTACGCGGTGACGCGGCGGGCGTTGCGCGGGGCGCGCACGGAGATGATGGGGTCGCCGGGCGGAATCTCCTCGCGGCTGAGGGCGCCCGCGACCATGCCGTCGGGCAGCTGCACGGGGACCATCTCGCGGACCGTCTGGCCGTCGGGGTTCGTGCGGGCCACCTGCTCCACCGCGACGAAGGACGTGTAGCGGCTCATCAGGTGGTACTGGAGCGCGGTGTCGGTGATGCCCTGGATGATTTCGGGCGTCTCCTCGCGGTAGCCCTCCACGGTGAGCTCCTCGATGCGCTGGCGGGCCCAGAGGCTCTTGAGCGAGTCGTGCTCCGGGGCGGCCTCGGGGAAGTGCACGGGCACGTCGAAGTGGCGGACCTGGCCACGCACGCGGCCGGAGATGCGCAGGACGCCGTCACCGGTGCCGGTGAACTTGCCAACAAGGAACAGCGGCTGGCCGGCGAAGAGGTCCGGCACGGACTTCGGGTACACGTCGCTGACGGGCAGGCCGTCGGTGTCCACGTTGACGGAGGTGAGGACGGGGCCGCGCATGCGCCGCTCGAATTCGCGGGCGACGTCTTCCTCGGGGCGGTTGAGGTTGACGAGGGTGGAGGCGCCGCGGCCCACTTCGCCCATCTTGGTGACGAGGTAGCGGTTGGTGCTGGAGCCCACGCCGGCGGAGAAGATGCGCGTCTCCTCGCGCAGGTGGGACTGGATGGTGGCGAGCACGCTGTCGTCACTGCCGATGAAGCCGTCCGTCATGAAGAGCACCATGCGCAGGCGGGCGGGGTCGTTCGGGGGGACCATGGCCTCCTGGGCGGCGATGCGCACGTCGGTGCCGCCACCGCCCCAGAAGTTGGCGACGTAGGGCAGGGCGCTCTGGATGTTCTCCGGCGAGGCGGGGACGGCGGTGGGCGCGAACTTGGTCACCTGCGTGTCGAAGTTGAGGACCTGGAAGGTGTCCTCCGGCATCAGGTGGGTGAGGACTTCCTTCGTGATGGCCTTGGACTTTTCAATCGCCAGGCCGGACTGCGAGCAGGACGTGTCGAGCACCATGTAGAGCTCGCGCGGGACGATTTCGCGCTGGGTGGGGGACAGCTGCGGGTTGAGCATCACCAGGAAGTAGCCGTGGTCCGCGCCGGGGTCGCGGTGCATGAGGACGGCGGGGCGGATGAGCGCGTCGGCGACGACGTACTCCAGGATGAAGTCCTTGTTGGGGATGCGGTCATCACGGCCCAGGCTGACGGTGGCGCGGGAGGGGCCGTCGCGCTTCACGTCCACGCGGTGGGTGGTGGAGCGCAGCGAGTGGACCGGGAGGCCCGCGTCCAGGCGCACGGTGAGCTGGATGTCATGGCCGCTGCGCGTGTCGAGGTTCACCGGGGGCGAGATGCGGCTCGCGTCGGGGACGCGGGTGGTGTCGGGCTCCACGCCTTCGCCCTGGCGCGTGGGCAGCGGCTCGCCGCCGATGAAGCGGGGGCCGACGACCATGGGGAAGCTGAAGCGGTAGGTGCCGGCGTCGTAGGTGAGGCGCTCCACGTAGTGGATGCGCACGCGGATGGTCTCACCGGGGAGGATGTTGGCGACGGACTGGGTGAAGATGTTGGGGCGCTCCTGGTCGAGCAGCGCGGCGGTCTTGCCCTCGGCCTTGGCGCGCTCGTAGGTGTCGCGGGCCTGCTCACGGGTCTGGATGACGCCGGTGATGACGCGCTCGCCGATGTGCATCTCCATGCCGTCCACGGCGGCCAGCTCCGGCAGCGGGAAGACGTAGAGCGCTTCGAGGGGCGAGGCGTAGGGGTTCTCGAACACCTGCGTCACGGTGACGGACGCGAGGAAGCCGCTGACCTCCGCGTCGACTTGCGTGTGCTTGAGGCTGAAGGTGCGCGGCTCGGTGTCCGGGCACGCGGTGTCGGGCTGCGCGCGGAAGCGCGCCACGAGGGTGCCCTGGGCGACGCCCGCGGTAGGCGAAGCGGCCGGGGGGCAGGGTTGCTGGGCAGCGGCCGGGGTGGCCAGAAGACAGACGAAGAGCGCGGCGAGCAGGACTCGCATGGACGGGAACCTTGGTTTCAGGGTGTGCCCGGGGACATTGCAGCCCCCGGGCCAACCCCGGTTCCCCTCTGGGAAGGCTGTGAGTGGGGGCGCCGGGAGACAGTCCGGGTGTGGTTCCGTGGCCACGGGGCCACTGGGTCCGGAACTACCAGCCGAGGGCTTCGGGAGCCGCTTCGAACAGGCGCTTCAGCTCGGGGATGAGCTGGTGCTGGCGCTTCATCTCCCGCCAGACCGTGGCGTGCTGTCGTGTTTGGATGTCGTGCGCCAGGTGCAGGAGATGCTCGGGCGCGTGACCGTGGGCACGTTCTCGGACGTACCCATTGAAGTGCGCGAAGAAGTCTCGATAGGCGTGGATGCGTGCAAGCCGGAGCGGTTCGCGCCTGTTAAGGCCAAGAAGATCGATGGTGTACTTCGCGCGTTGGTACGCCACGGTGCCTGGTTCCGCAGTGACCTTGAATAGAAAGGTCCCTGGGAGATCCAGCGTCATGAAGTCCATAGGGTCATCCACGCGAGGATCCAAGAGCACAAGAGTTCCTGCGACAGGAGGAACCACTGGCATGCCGCGACGGCGACCTACGTCCGTATGAACTCCTGTCCCATGGGCAAAGACAGCAAAGTTGCTGCTCTTGGTTCTGTTGCAGGAGCCGCAGGCGTACAGATAGTTCGTCCACGCGAAGACCAGGTTCGGATACAGCGTCTTGGGCCAGAGGTGATCGACCTCACCGGCCAAGGAGTCTTCGCAGTAGGCGCAGCGTTGGGCGCCAACGCACATTGCCGACAGGGTCGCTCGGACGGTGGCGAAAGTTGGGTTGTCCCGCTTGTTCAGCCTGTTGAATCGCACCTTCGCTTGGTCGACGCGCGTTTCGTAGTTCGGAAGCGAGTCGATTTCGCGTTGATAGTCCGCGAGTTGGGTGTTCGCGGCCGGCGGTAACGGAATGGTCGGGAGGCGGATCAAGACTGTGGCACCTCCGTATCGGGCGGCAGGGCGCTGGAGGCGGTAGGAAGCTGCGCGCGCAGAAGCTGCTGTTCGGCCTGCTCCTCGGAGGACAGGCCCTGCGCAAGTTCTTTCTGGTTGAGCGTAGCGAGTCGTTCGAGCTTCTCCATCCCCTCGTCTGAACGCAGATCCACGTCGCCAAACGCCCCGGTGCTGTATGCGTCCAGGACGTTTCCGTAGAGCAATCGATCGAGTGCGACTCCCGTGACCATGCCCGCTTCTTCGTCACTCCCCGGCCGCGGAAGGCGGAACACGCTGCCCACGGTCGCGGCTTGGCAGATGAGCGGACTGTGGGTCGTGACGATGAACTGGATTTTCGGGAAGTGTTCGCGGAACCACCGGCCTACGCGGCGCTGCCACGTGGGATGCAGGTGCGCGTCGATCTCATCAATCAAGACGACACCAGGGACAATGATGGTCGTTGAGTCTCCAGGAGCAAAGAGCATGTCGGAGCCATAGGCACGTGCGAGCTGGCGGATCAGCTCGAAGGTCATGCTCAAGATGGAGCGATAGCCGTCGCTCAGGTTCTCAACTGGAACTTCGCAGCCGTTCCCATCGACGAAGCGAACGCCCTTGGATGAGATCGATTCAAGGCGGGCTTCGTTGGGCAGGAAGTCGGGCTGGTTGATGAACTGCTTCAACGGCTCAAGAAGGTTTCCCTCAGAGTCATTCTCCAGCTTCTTGAATTGGAGGAGCTTGAGCCACTCGAGGCTTTCCGAGAGTGCGACGGACTCACCGAAGACGGACAGATGTCGGGCAAGTTTTGGGTTCGATTGGAACAGCTTCTCCTGTTCCGTATCGCCCCCTGTGAATCGCCTGAAGGGACCGTAGGACGCGCTGAACCACCCTGCCCCAGTGCTCCAAATATGTCGCTTGGATTCGTCTGCACCTCGGGCTCCCAACGCAGTGAATTGTGTTGGGTTTTTGGGCGCATCATGGTCGACGCGGACGAACATCAGGTCTGCCATATAGGCAGGTGTGGTCGAGGTTTGACTGATGCCAACCAACTCGTCGTATTCCCGGTCTCGGTGCAGATGTAGTTCAATTCGGCCGACACGGACGCCACTACGGAGCCATTCATTCCAGTCCTGCCGGAGCGCTTTGGCCTCCGTCCTTCCGACCAGTGCGAGTGCGATGGACCGCAGGAACGAACTCTTGCCCGCCCCGTTATCACCAATGATGACGTGCCACCCGGGGCCCGACTGATCCGGCTGCAATGCCCACGTCAGCGACTCGATGGAGCGGATGTTGGAGAGGTGGACCTCTTTCACGTACATGCGCCCTAGCTCGCCCGAAACAGAGGGAGGGGTCAACCAGTAGCGGTACCGCTACGAGACCCGCTGAACGCACGAAGGCCCCCGGACCGTACTTCCGGTCCGAGGGCCTCGACTCCCACAGAAACCTCAGCCGCCCTTGAGCTGGAGCGTGGGCACCGCGCCCTCACCGAGCACGAGGTGCACCTGACCCACCTTCGCGGCCAGGTCCTTGTACGCCTCCAGCTCCTTGAGGCGCACGAGCAGCGGGTTCTCCGCGAGCACCTTCGCCGTCTGCGCCATGGAGCGCGTCGCCGCCGTCTCCTCGCGCCGCAGGATGACGTTGGCCTCCGCTTCCTTCTGCGCCTGGATGACCCGGTTGAGCAGGTCCTTCATCTCCTTCGGCAGCACCACGTCCTTGATGCCGAAGCGCAGCAGCTCCAGGCCCACGCCCTCCGCCCCCGACTTCACCTGCGCGTACAGCTCCGTGGACACGGCCTCGCGCGCCGCCAGCAGCTCATCCAGCGTGCGCGTGGACACGGCCTCGCGCGCAGCGAGCTGCATGGCCAGGTAGAGGATTTCATCCGGCGCTCGCGCCACCACCGCCAGCCGCCGCGCGTCCACCACCCGGTACGCCGCGGACAGGTTGAGCCGCAGCGTCACGCGGTCCTTGGTCATCACCTCCTGGCCGGTGACGTGGAGCAGCTTCTCGCGCAGGTCGATGACCGCGAACTGCACCTTGTGCGCGACCGTCCACGCCGCGTGCCGGCCCGGAGGCAGCACTGCATCCAGCACGCCGTCCACGTAGCGCAGCGCCACCGTGCCCTCCGTGGCCGTGGTCTCCACGTAGTCACTGGCGGGAATCAGCGCGCGCACCTCGTCCCGCGGGGGCTCCGTCGCCACCCCGGACACGTCCACGCGCTCCACCCGCACCGTGGGCGTCTCGGGCCGACCGGTTCGACCGGGCAGCCGCTGCGCCGTCCACACCTGGTGCTGACCCCGGCCCAGCCACCGCACCGGCTGGCCGTGATGGAACACCACCGCGCGCTCGTCCGCGCCCAGCTCCACCACCTGGAGGTCCTTCTCCGGCACCAGCGCGAGCTTCGCTTCATCCAGCCGGGTGACGGGCGGCTCCAGCGGCACGCGCTCGAAGCGGACGTTCTGGAACGGCCGCACCACCCAGTGCCGGCCCGGCCCCAGGTACTGCTCCGCCTTCCCGTTCACCACGACGAACAGCCGCTCGTTCTGCGCCACATCCACCCGACCGATGCCCATGACACTTCACCTCGACGACAAGAAAAGGAGTGCAGCCCGGCTGCTGGGGAAAAGGACCCCGCCGCCCCACGGGCGCGTCGCGCGAACAGACCGTCCGGATCCGCGTTCAGCCTCCCGAGCCTCCGCACCGGATGCCGGTCACGGACGGCGGCCGGAGAGACTTCCTCCGGAGGCCCTGGCGACCGGCCCGTGTGCGGCGTGGGGAGGTGGACGCGGTGGACTCGCGTTGGCACCAGCGAAAAACGACGGGGTCCCAGGCGAACGAAGGATTCGAACCTTCGACACCGAGATTTTGAATCTCGTGCTCTACCGTTGAGCTAGTTCGGGTTTTTGCCCAGCAAAGGGCAGCCATGCGCGCCTCACGGTGTGGCGTGCGACCGGTGCGGCCTTCGATTGCGGCGGGAACACCCGGAAGTGATGGCCGTGAGGAACGTCCGAATCCCATGCCCCGGCGCAGAGCGCCCCCGCATGGAACCGGACGCCTCGGGACAACCCCGTGCGCCCCCTGAAGCTGCCGACGGGGCCTCTGGACGCGAGCGTGCGCGAATCCTGACGGCGCATGTCTCAAGTGCTTGAGCTCATGTGTCCAAGGACCGCGCGTTAGATGCGCCACCTGGGAGGACCCATGAAGCGGGCCGTGTTGCTGGGCATGTGCTGTGCGCTGTTCGGGGCCTGTGGGGAGGAAGGCGCCGTGGGCATGGACGCCGGAGTCGAAGACGCCGGCTGGCCCATGGGGTCCGTGGAGCTGAATATCTCCATGGGAGAGGACCCCTGCCCCGTGGCGACGGCGACGGTGACCCTGAATGCGGGAGATCCGAGCCGGCCGGTCCCGGGTATCGGGCCCCTGCCGCTCAACGTGCGGGATGGCGTCATCCAGGGGACGACCTTCATCGACGTCTATGCGTCGCAGGCCTGGTGGGTGCAGGTCCATGCCTATGACAGCAACGGCGTCAACGTGTGCTGGGGGCAGGACCCGTTCATGTCCGTGTATGAGGGACGGGTGACGCGCGTGGACATCGAGGTCGGGTGCCTCTGGCCGCATTGCCCCTAGCGGATGCGCCTTCAGCCGCGCGTCACGTCCCACCAGCCGAACCACATCACGCGCTCCTCGGCCATCAGCTCCCAGCCGGGCCCGTGCGCGTAGTCGCGCACCCGCAGGCCCGCGGCCTCCACCGCGCGCGCTGTCTCCTCCGCGCTCCACAGGTGCAGCGTCACGTCCGTGTCCGCCGTGCGCACCCGGCGCATGCGCTCCTCGTGCGCCTCCAGCCCGGGCCTGCGCTCCAGCACCGTGAACAACATCCGCCCGCCCGGCTTCAGCACCCGGCCCACGTGCCCCAGCACGCGCGGCAGGTCGTCACAGAAGTCCAGGCAGCCAATGGCCAGCGCGACGTCGAACGTGCCCAGGTCCTCCGGCACCGGATCCATGTAGCTGTGCACGCGCCACGCGCCGGACGGCCTCGCGCGCTTCGCCAGCTCCAGCATCTCCGGCGCCAGGTCCAGGCCCACCACGTCCACGGACGCGTCCAGCCCGCGCGTGTGCAGCGCCGGGCCGCAGCCCACGTCCAGCACGCGCATCCCGGGCTTCAGCGCGTCCGCGAGGAAGCGCTCCACCCGGTCGCCGTAGCGGTGCAGGGACGGGTAGAGCACCTCGTAGGCGGAGGCGATCTCCCCGTACACCCGCGCGACAGCGGCCTCTTCACTCCTGCCGCTGTCCCCTGCCTCCGTCATGTCGTGCGCTCCTCGAACACAAGGTGCGCACGCAATATCACGCGACGCCGTTGGACCCCGGTCCAGGCTTGCGGAACACCGCCAGCGACCGCCCGGCCATCTCGAACTTCCCGGGCTTCATCTCCTCGTCGCCGCGCTGGTCGTCCGCCGTGTACAGCTCCAGCCGCCACGCGCCGCCTTCACCCGGCGGCGGCACCGTGAAGGTCACCGTGTCGTGGTGCGCGTTGAGCAGCACCAGCAGCGAGTCGCCGCTGACGCGCTGGCCGCGCTCGTCCGGCGTGGGGATGGCGTCGCCCCCCAAGAGGAACGCCAGCGAGCGCACGAAGGGCTTCTGCCAGTCCTCCGGCCCCATCTCCGAGCCGTCCGGCCGGAACCACGCCAGGTCCTTGTGCTCGGACTCCCACAGGTGCTCGCCCTGGAAGAAGCGGCGGCGCTGCAGCACCGGCTGCCCGTGGCGGAAGTGGATGAGCTTGCGCGTGAACTCCAGGAGGTCCAGGCGCGTCGTGTCCAGGTTCCAGTCCACCCACGACAGCTCGTTGTCCTGGCAGTAGGCGTTGTTGTTGCCCTGCTGCGTGCGGCCCATCTCGTCGCCCGCGACAATCATCGGCACGCCGGTGGACAGGAAGAGCGACGCCAGGAGGTTGCGCTTCTGGCGCTCGCGCAGGGAGATGATGTCGGTGTCGTCCGTCTCTCCCTCCACGCCGCAGTTCCACGCCTGGTTGTCATCCGCGCCGTCGCGGTTGTGCTCGCCGTTGGCCTCGTTGTGCTTGCTGCTGTACGTGACCAGGTCGTGCAGCGTGAAGCCGTCGTGCGCGGTGACGAAGTTGATGGACGCCTGCGGACGCCGGCGCGCCGCCGCGAACAGGTCCGCGCTGCCCGTGAGCCGGTAGCCCACCTCCGCGGCCTGGTTCTCGTCGCCCTTCCAGTACTTGCGCAGCGCGTCCCGGTACTTGCCGTTCCACTCGTGCCACGGCGACGGGAAGCCGCCCACCTGGTAGCCGCCCAGCCCCACGTCCCACGGCTCCGCGATGAGCTTCACGCGGGAGAGCACCGGGTCCTGGTTGATGATCTGGAAGATGGGCGCGTTCGGGTCGTAGCCGCCCTTGCCGCTGCGTCCCAGCACCGTGGCCAGGTCGAAGCGGAACCCGTCCACGTGCATCTCCTCCACCCAGTAGCGCAAGGA
This sequence comes from Corallococcus sp. AB049A, assembly GCF_003668885.1. NCBI lineage: Bacteria > Pseudomonadati > Myxococcota > Myxococcia > Myxococcales > Myxococcaceae > Corallococcus > Corallococcus sp. AB049A. The sequence continues at coordinate 14,495 of NZ_RAWL01000052.1, forward strand.
GTCCACGATGAAGCGCGCCGTCTGCGGGTTGGAGGCGTTGAGGCTGTTGCCGCACCCGGTGAAGTCCAGGTAGTGCCGCGCCTCCGGCATGGTCCAGTAGTACGACGCGTTGTCGATGCCCTTGAACGACAGCGTGGGGCCCAGGTGGTTGCCCTCGCACGTGTGGTTGTAGACCACGTCGAGGATGACCTCGATGCCCGCCGCGTGCAGCGCCTTCACCATGGCCTTGAATTCCGCCACCGCGCCGCCCGGCGTCTTGCGGCTGGCGTAGCGCTGCTCCGGGGAGAAGTAGTTCAGCGTGCTGTAGCCCCAGTAGTTCGACAGGCCCTTGTCGTTGAGGAACGAGTCGTCCGCGAACGCCTGCACCGGCAACAGCTCCACCGCGGTGACGCCCAGCTTCTGCAGGTGCTCGATGATGGCCGGCGAACCCAGGCCCGCGTACGTGCCGCGCTGGTGCTCCGGCACGCCCGGGTGGCGCATGGTGAGGCCGCGCACGTGCGCTTCGTAGATGACCGTCTTGCGCCAGGGGATGTCCAGGCGCCGGTCATTGCCCCAGTCGAAGAAGTCGCTCACCACCACGCCCTTGGGCATGCCGGCCGCGCTGTCGCGCTCGTCGCGCATCAGGTCCTTCTTCGGATGGTCCAGGGGGTAGCCGAACACCGGCTGCTTCCAGTCCACCTCGCCGTACAGCGCCTTGGCGTAGGGGTCGACCAGCAGCTTGTGCGGGTTGCAGCGGTGCCCCTTCTCCGGCTCGTAGGGCCCGTGCACGCGCAGGCCGTACAGCGTCCCGGGCTCCAGGTCCGGCACGTAGCCGTGCCAGACGAACTCGGTGCTCATCGGCAGGTCGAAGCGCTCAATCTCCTTCGTGGGGTCCGCCCGGTCGAAGAGACACACCTCCACGCGCGTGGCCACCTGTGAGTAGACCGCGAAGTTGGTGCCTGAACCGTCGAACGTCGCGCCACGCGGCCAGGGCTTGCCCGGCCAGATCTCCCGCTTGCTGCTCATGCGTCTCACTCGATTCCGTGGGGAAGGTGCCCGCGGAAGGTGGGTGCGACTGCGCTGTGCGGCAAGACGTCCGGGTGCGCTGACTGTCCACCGGGCAGCGCTTTGGCAAGGGGTTGGTGCTGAAACAATCTCCTGCGTCAGGCGGCGACGGCGTGATCCAGCGAACGCCAGGTGCCCAGGGCCCAGTCCTGCTCGTCCGGATCATCGAAGCTGACGACGCAGAGGGCGCGGCGGTTGCCGGAGCGGCACAGGGCCGTCAGCCGGCACTCGCCGGGGCCCACGTGCAGGGACGCGCGGCCGCTGACGCGGGCGCCGTGATGCTCCAGCTCCAGGGCCTTGCGCTCCGGGCTGGTGGGCGCCAGCTGCTCCTCCGCGGAGTCCTCCAGGGGCACCACGCGCACGGTGCGCCGATGGTCGCGGGCCACCCAGCTGCCGTCCTGCAGGCGCGCCTCCGCCAGGGAGCCGGGGATGCGAATCTCCCAGCCTTCAGGCAGCACCACCTGCACGGAGCCGCGCCGGTAGCCGATGGACGGCCCCACGCCGGGCGACTCCAGCGCGCGGCGGTGCACCTCCTCCGCCACCGTCCCGCCCATGCCCAGGTAGCCGAGCACCTCCTGCCACTCGCGCCACGGATAGGGGAGCGAGGAGTCCTGGCGCCACGCCTGCTCCAGGAGCCGCGCCACGTCGCGCAGGCGCTGGCGCTCCTCTTCCAGGAGCGGCGGGCGCCACACGACGTCCGTCCACAGGCGGCACAGGGCGCGCGTGAAGCGCTCGCGCGCGTCCACGCCGGGGTTCCACCAGGGGAACACGTCCATGCCCTGGCGCGGCTCCTCATGCACGGTGCGCAGCCAGTGCTCGTCGCGAGGCCCCAGCGGCGTGAGCAGCGCGCCCGGGTGCTGGAAGGTGTGGCCAAAGCGCATGGACAGCGCGAAGCCGGAGCTGCCCAGGCTGCGCATGCGCAGCACCTGCCCCACCGAGTGCTGGAGCCAGCCCAGGAAGTGCTCCTCCACCGGCCCCGCGTCGCCGGAGTGGAAGTAGCCCGTGGCGTCGCCCACGCCCACGTCTTCATCGGGCGGAGCCCAGTCGATGCCGTGGTGGTCGCCCAGGGCCTTGAGCAGGTCCACCAGGTAGCGGTGGTAGCCGGGGCCCGCGGCGCTGGTGTCCGCGGACACGACGATGCGCTCCTGCGTCGCCGCCAGGAACAGCACCTCCGCCGCGGCCGGGTGCAGGCGCAGGCGCAGCATGGGCGCGCCCTGGGGACCGTCCTCGATGAGGCTGCCCTCCAGCACGCCTTCGGCCACCTGCTGGACCCACGTCTCCACGCGCTGCAGCCAGGGCAGGGACGCCTCCGGGGGGGCGTCCGGTGGCGGAAAACCCCTACGCGGCCCACCCTGAAGAGGGAAAGGAGGCGTTCGTCATGAGCAAGAAGGACGTGTTGCACATTCCCCTGGAGGGGCTGCCTCCCGCACCGGCGCGCGAAGCCGGAACGGAGGAGGATGAACGGCTGGAGCACCACGTGCCGTCCACCTTCGACCCGGGTGGCGGTCCCGGCAATGGCCCGGGTGACAACGGGAGCCCGCGCATCATCGAGCCGGTGGGCCAGCCCTACTCGCCAGGCGTCAAGGTGACCTGATCATCCCGCGGGCCGCGCTGTCTCCAGGACCCCGCTGACGCCCTCGAGCGTCGGCGGGGTCTCGTTGTTTCGCGCGTCCTCCGGAAATGGCGAAGCGCCCGCGACCGGTGAGGGTCACGGGCGCTCCTTCAAGTCACGTGCTTGCGATTAGCGCGTGGTGCCGTTGTTGGGCGCCATCGTGCCGGTGGAGTCCGGCACCGGCGTGGTCATGTTGCCCTTGGCGCCGGAGCTGTTCGGATCCAGCGTGGAGTCGTTGGGCAGGGTGCTGTCGTCCGGGATGGCGTTGTCGTCCGTGGACAGACCGGAGCCGCCCGTGCCCGGCTCGGTCATCTCGCCGTCGTGCACGCCGGGCTCGGCCTCGCCGGTGCCCGCGCCGCCGGTGCCCGGATCCATGGTGCTGCTGTCGTCGCTGGCGGGCGGCAGCGTGGAGTCATCCGTCGTGCCGGAGCCGCCGGTGCTCATGTCGGACGGAGGCAGCGTGGAGTCCTGCGACGTACTGCCCGTGTCGTAGCCGGAGCCGCCGCTGCTGGGCGGAGGCGTGGTCGTGGTGCCGGAGCCGGAAGTGTCCGTGCCCATGCCGCTGGAGTCCGTGGGCATGGTGGAGTCGGATGCGGGCGCCGGTTCGGTGCCGCGCGTCGCGGATTGATCCGACTTACAGCCCGTGCCGAGCGCAAGCGCGCCCGCGAGAACCGCCGCCACCGTCAGCTGGGTCTTCAGGAACTTCTTCATGTGGATTCCCCCGAGTAGGTGTCTGACTGCTTGAAAGGTCCTGGCTGCCTGCAGGACCGAAGGTGAGCAGGCCCCAGGGTGTATGCAGGGGTGGCTCATCCGCCTGCCTGCTCGGGGGACGGCAGGGGCGGGCGGAAGGGGAGGCTTGCGCCAGAGGGGGCTTGTCCGCCGGGCGCCACGCCCGATGGCCCGGAGTGCGAGCCAGCGGGCTTGCGCCCTCAGGGGCCGACGGGTTGGGTCACGTTGCCGCCGCCAATGGGCGTCACGGAGTTGCTGGACGTGTTGCTGTCCGGCGACAGCGTGGAGGGCTGGGCGGTGCCGGGCTGCGAGCCCGTGATGCCCGGGGGCGTGAGGCCGGTGGCCGGAGGCAGCACCGCGCCCGTGCTGGACATGGTCCCCGTGGGCGTCCCCGGTGTCACGGTGCTGTTGGAGGCACCCGGCAGCGAGGTGCCCGGCGTGGTCGTCGCGGGTGGCAGCATCGCGCCCATGGTGGCGGTGGAGCCCGTGGAGCCCGCCACGGTGGAGGTGCTGCCGGGCAGCACCGCGCCCGTGCCCGTCACGGTGGTCGCGGAGCCGGGCGCCACCACGCTGCCTCCGCCCGTCACGGTGGTGGCGGTGCCCGGGCTGGGCGGCAGCGTGTCAGGCGAGTTGCCGGAGACGAAGGGCTGTGCGCTGTACGGCTGCGGAATCACCGCGCCCGTGCTGGTGCCGCTGCCGCCGGTGCCCGAGTTCGCGCCGGTGACATTGCCAATGAGCGGCGTCGTCGGACTGGCCGACACACTGTTGATGGGGTCGGGGGTGCCCGGCGCCGCACCCGGGTTCGGCTGACTCGTGGTGATGGCGCCGGCGGAGTTCGGATCCACCTGCGCGTGCGCGGAGCCCAGCGCCAGGGTCCCGGCCGCCACGCTCATCCAGATCCATTGCTGAGACATCGTGCTGCTCCTTGCCGGGTGGGGCCGGGCGGACGACGCCTCGGCCTAATGAAAGGGCGTGGGCCGGTGAGGACCCTGGCCTCTTCCCATGAGGTGCTCACCCCGGAGCCGTGGGGGAACCGCGCGGTGGCGCCGCTTGCGCTCGGAGAGCACCAGCAGCAGGGCCGGGAAGGTCACCAGCATGATGAGCAGGTTCATCCCGAACCCCACGTTCGCCAGGGCGCCAATCGAGTTGAGCCCCGGGTGATCCGCCAGCAGCAGCGCGCCGAAGCCCACCGCGCTCGTGAGCAGGCCTCCGCAGATGGCCTTGCCCGTCTCCGAATACACCCGCACGAAGTCGCTGCCCGGCGACGCGAGCCGCGTGATGAGGTGCACGCCCGCGTCCACCGTCGTCCCGATGAGCACCGGGATGACCAGGATGTTGAGGTAGTTGAACTCCATGCGCAGCAGCGGCATCAGCCCCAGCACCGCGAACAGCGACACCACCGTGGGCATCAGGCACAGCAGCGCGCTGCGCAGCCCGCCCAGCGTCACCCACATGGCCAGCAGCACCATGAGCGTGGAGCCCAGCAGGATGTACGGCGCCTCGCGCGACACGGTGTCGAAGATGTCCGCCTGCACCATCGCCTCGCCCGCCACCACCGCGGTCCGGCCATCCGGCAGCGCCACCCCGCGGACCTCCTTCGCCAGCCGGCGCATGGCCTGGCCGTTGGACTGGTCCGCGGACGGATACACCAGCACGAAGCCGGTGCCCGGGCCGCCGCGCCCCTGGAACTGCTGGCGCACGCTGGAGGGCAGGTCCGCCTCCGTGAAGGGCTTCGCCCGCACCTGCCTCCTCAGCTCCTCCAGCCGTCCGCGCTGCTCCGGGGTGAGCCGCCCTTCGGGCACGTCCTCCAGCAGCCTCCCGATGTCCTGGAGGATGGCCTGCTTCTCCTGCTGCCGCTCCGGCACCAGGCTCGCGAGCGCCGCCACGAAGTCCACCGTGGAGGACTCGCCCCGCTGCCGCTTGCGCTCCTGGAGCTCGCGCACGACGGCCGCCTCCTCCTCGCGCGAGTGCGTGAGCACCACCAGCGGGACCTGCGAATAGCCGATGAGCTGGTTCACGGCGCGGTCCAGGACGAACGAGTCCAGCCGCTGGTCCTGCAGCGAGGAGATGTCGTAGTCGAACCGCACGCGCGGCAGCTGCGTGAGCAGGCCCACCACCACGAGCGCGGACACGGCGGTGAGCAGCCCGCGCCGGTGGGTGATGACGCGGCCCAGCGGCGCCTCCGTCGTCTCCGTGGAGGAGGGTCGCGGGTTCCAGCCCCAGCGCGACACCAGCCCCAGCAGCGCCGGCAGCACCACCACGTACGCGAGCACGAGCACCAGCATGCCCACGCCCGCGATGACGCCGAACTCGCGGAACGCGGTCAGCTGCGACGTGCCCAGCACGAAGAAGGTGAGCGCCGCCACCAGCGCGGACACCAGCGCCGCGCCTCCCGTGTGCGTGAACGACTCGCGCGTGGCGCCCTCCGACGAACGCCCCTCGCCGCGCAGCGCGAGGTAGCGGCCCAGCAGGTGGATGCCGTGCTCCACGCCCAGGCCGCCGAGGATCGCGCCCAGGAAGGCCGTGAGCAGGTTCACCCGGCCATACGCCACGGCCACCAGGCCGTACGTCCACGCGAGGCCCGCGCCCACCGGCGCCAGCACCAGCCCCACCGCGAGCGCGCCCCGGAAGTGCAGGAACAGGTAGAGCAGCACCAGCACCGTGGCCACGGTGGAGGACACCGCCACGTCGCGGGTGATCTGCGCCTGTTGATCCATCTTCTTCTGGAACGAACCGGTGATGGCCGTGCGGAAGCCGGGGCCGTACTTCGACAGGTCCTGCTGCCGCAGCACGCCCTGCACCTCCTCGACGATCTTCGTGGAGAAGGTGAGGTCCGCGGAGGACACCTCCGGCTTGGCCAGCACCACCACGCGGCGCGCGGAGGGGTCCAGGTAGTAGTCACTGGGGTGGCTGGACAGGCGCGTCACCGCGTTGCCGCCGTACTTCTTCTCCAGGTCGGAGAAGTCCAGCGACGGAGGCGGGTCGTCGTCCAGCGGCACGAAGAGCGGGTTGGCGCGCGCCTTCTCCCAGGTGAGGCGCGCGTCGATGCGGTGCTCCACCTCCTTCAGGTCTTCTGGCGACAAGAAGTAGAGCGCGTGGCTGCGGAAGAAGCTGCTGGGCCGGGTGATTTCCACGTAGCGGATGCCCGGCAGCGCCTCCAGCTTCGGCGCCAGGTCCTCCGCGAAGCGCTGGAGCTGCGCCGGGTCCCCGTCCTCGCCCACCACCACCACCCAGCCCTGCGCGCCAAAGCGCTGCTCCAGCGTGTGGATGGCCTGCACGCTCTGGAAGGATTGGGGCAGCAGGTCCACCAGGTTCGCGTTGAGCGCCAGGTGACGGGCGGACAGGAGCCCCACGACGGACAGCACGAGCGCGCAGACGAGCGCGATGACGGGGCGGCGGTGGTTGTGCGCGGCCAACGCACCCATCGTGCGTTCCACGCGGTGCATCCACGAGCGCTCCGCGGATGAAGACGGGTTCGAGCCCATGTGTCCCGGGCGCCCGCGCTCCGGGAGCCGGCACTGGCCGGACCGGGGCCGCGCGGGCGGCATCCCCTCCTCGCGGCGCCTGCTTCCCGGCAGGGCCCGCGTCGAGGCAAAGCTGCCCATCCCGCCACCCTCCGGCACACCCGCGCGAGGGGCCGGGCCCCCCGGCCGCCGGTGTCGGCAAGCCTGGGGCAAAATGCCTCAATCCCCAGAGGGGCGCGGATCCGCTGGCATGGCTCGCGCGGCGGCGGCATACATGGCGGCGTTTGTTGATGCGCCCTTTGTTCCCCCGGGCAGGGCGTCCGGCCGGCGGAGGCCCCGGGCCGATGCCTGGACGCACGGTGGCCCGGGGCATATACGCGTGAGCGGCCCGGTTCGTTCGGGCTCAAGGTTGTCCCCGGCCGTTACGCGGCGCGGGCCTACAGCAGGAAATCACATCCATGAGTGAGACGCGGTGGTCCGGACGGTTCGAGGCGGCGATGGGCTCCCTGGCGGCCCGCAGCCACCGCAGGCCCTGGGTGGCGCTGTTCGTGACGCTGGTCCTCACGGGTCTGGGCGCCTTCTTCGCGCGCGACCTGCGCCTCAACGCGGACCTGGCGAACCTGCTGCCCAAGTCGTTCCCGTCCGTCCAGGACCTGGAGAAGCTGCGCACGCGCTTCGGCGGTCAGGGCAACGTGGTGGTGGCCGGCATCGGCGCGGAGCCGGAGCAGCTCAAGCAGTTCGTGGATGACCTGGCCCCGAAGCTGGCGGCCCTGTCGGAGATCCGCTTCGTCAACGCGCAGCGGCCCAGCCAGTTCTTCGAGGAGCGCGGCCTCTACTACGTGGACCTGCCGGACCTGAAGACCATCGAGCAGCGCATCGACGCGAGGTTCGCGTGGGAGAAGGAGCAGGCCAACCCGCTCTTCGTGCGCCTGGAGGAGGAGCCGGCCCCGTCGCTGGACTTCAGCGACATCCAGCAGAAGTACACCGGCGGCGCGAACATGCGGCTCGCGGGGCAGGGTGGCACGTACTACCTGGATCCGCAGGAGCGCATGGTGGTGATGCTCCTCAAGGCCAAGGGCTCCTCCGCGGACCTGGGCTACTCCAAGAAGGTCATCGCCCAGGTGGAGGACTACCTGGCGAAGCAGGACCTGTCGAAGTACGGCCCCGGCTTCCACACGGCCGTCACCGGCACGTTCAAGAAGAAGATTGATCAGCAGGCGGTCATCACCGGCGACCTGGCGCGCGCGTCCACGCTGGCGCTGGTGCTGCTCCTGGCCTACCTCGTCTTCCACTTCCGCAGCGCGCTGTCCGTGGGCCTCACCATGGTGCCCGTGGTCGCGGGCCTGTCGTGGACCTACGGCTTCGTGGGCATCGCGTACGGGCAGGTCAATCTCCTGACGGGCTTCCTCGCCGCGGTGCTGGGCGGCCTGGGCGTGGAGCACGGCATCCACCTGCTGGGGCGCTGGGGCACGCTGCGCTCGGAGGGCATGACGTCGGAGGAGGCGGTGCGCGAGACGTTCCGGCACACGGGCTTCTCCGCGCTCATCTCCGCGCTGGTGGCGGCGCTCACGTTCCTCTCCCTGTCGTGGTCGGAGTTCAGGGCGTTCCACGAGTTCGGCGTCATCGCGGCGGTGGGCATGATGGTGAGCGTGGCGTCGTACCTGCTCATCCTGCCGGCGCTGCTGGGGCTGGTGTCGCGCTGGGGCTGGGTGCCGCGCGAGCACCAGGCGCAGTCCGGGCCCATGGCGATGCTCGCGCGCTTCCTGCCGCGCCACTACCGCGCGGTGGCCATCGTCATCGGCGTGGGGCTGGTGGGGCTCATCAGCCAGGCGTACCGGGTGAGCTTCAACTACGACTCCACCAAGCTGGATGACGTGTCGCTGCCCAGCGTGCGGCTGGACCGGCGCATCGACCACATCCTGGGTTACTCCGCCACGCCGGTGGTGGTGCTGACGGACTCCGAGTCCATGGAGCGCGAGGTCGTGAAGCAGCTCCAGGCGCGCAAGGAGAAGTTCGGCAAGGAGTCCACCATCGACTTCGTGGGCGCGCTGGAGGACCTGGTGCCGCCGCAGCAGGAGGAGAAGCACGCGCTCTTGCAGTCCATCCACCAGAAGCTCCAGCGCATCGACCCGGAGCGCGTGGACAAGGCCCAGCGTGACGACCTGCTGCGCGCGGTGAAGATGACGGCCGCGAAGCCCTTCGTGCGCGAGGACCTGCCGGTGGGCCTGCGCCGCCAGTTCGAGCCCGCGGCCGGCCAGAAGGGCGGCGTGGTGCTCGTCTACGCGAACGTGAGCCTGTCGGACGGCATGGGCACGCGGCGCTTCACCAAGGAGGTGCGCAACCTCCAGATGCCGGACGGCAGCCAGGTGTCCGCGGCGGGCGAGGCGCTCATCCTGGCGGACATCCTGGACATGGTGGCCTCCGAGGGCCCGCGCATCCTGGTGGCCGCGGTGGTCAGCGTCTTTTTGGCCATGTGGCTGACGCTGGGGAGCTTGCGCAACGCGGTCATCTGCATGCTGCCCACGCTGCTGTCCATCGCGGCGCTGGTGGGCCTGATGTCGCTGATGGGCCTGCAGTTCAACTACCTGAACATCGTCGTCATCCCGGTGCTCATCGGCACGACGGTGGACGCGGGCGTGCACCTGATTGAGCGCCTGGGTGAGCCGGGCGCGGACTTCGTCACGGTCTACGCGGAGACGGGCCGGGCCATCACCGGCGGCCTGTTGACCAGCGCCATCGGCTTCCTGGCGCTGGTGTTCGCCAAGCACCCGGGCCTCAACTCCATTGGTGACCTGGCCAACCTGGGCTTCGCGGTGAACATGGTCATCGTGCTGGTGGGCTTCCCCGCGCTGCTCTTGCTGGTGGACCGCTGGCGCAACAAGCACAGCAGTGCCACGTCCACGCCGGCGAGCGGCGAGGGCACCGAGCACCCCGCGGAGAGCTGACGCCCTGCGGTCGTACCCGTGCGGACAGGAAGGCCCCCGCTGATGAAGCTGGGGCCTTTTTCATGTGGATTGGCGCGCGCCATGCCCGTCCCAACCTTCGTCCAGTATGGGGCGCGCATACGTGAGGTATCAGTCCGGCCGGATGTTCGAGAACGCCTTCATGGAGGCAGCCTCGAAGCTGCACCCGGCGGTGCCGTTCTTCCTCTACATCCCGCTCACGCTGGGCCTGCTCGTGTGGGGCCTGTCAGGGGGACGGACGACGGTGGGGCGGGCCCTGCTGTTCATCCCGCTGGGCCTGCTGACGTGGGTGCTGATGGAGTACTGCATCCACCGGTTCTTCTTTCACTGGGAAGGCAAGGGGCGGCTCACCCAGCGGGTGCATGAGATTGCCCACGGCTACCACCACAAGTACCCGGACGACGCCCAGCGCCTGGTGATGCCGCTCATCGTCACCGTCCCGCTGTCCTCGCTCATCGGGGGGGCGCTGTGGTGGGTGGGCCGCCCGGCGGAGATGCTCCCGTACTTCGTGGGCATCGTCTGGGGCTACGTGACCTACGACACCCTCCACTGGGCCACGCACCACCGCACGCCGCGCACGGCCTGGGGCAGGGCGCTGCGCGCGCACCACATGGCGCACCACTTCGCGACGCCGGACCGCAACTTCGGCATCAGCAACCGGTGGATGGACAAGCTGATGGGGAGCGGCGCGCCACGCCGCAAGGCCGTCAGGCCGCCTGCTCCGGCACACCCGTCCACGCCGCCACGAAGTCCGCAAGGCCCCGCAGCTGCCGGTCGTTGAGCGTCGCCTGCCAGCGCGCGTGGCGCACCGCCCGGTAGGCCTCGGGTGCGTCCCAGCCGCGCGCCACCATCACCGCCAGCCCCATCAGCGGCCCGCGCCCCACGCCGTGCTCGCAGTGCGCGTACAGCACGCCGCCGGCATCCAAGCGGGGCAGCGCCCAGCGCACGCCTTGGGACAGCTGCTCCACCGACGGCGGGTAGCGGTCCGTCACCGGCAGGTTGAGCAGCTCGATGCCCAGCGCGGCCAGCGCCTCGCGGTCGTCACAGCGCTCCGCGCGCAGGTCGATGACGCAGGTGATGCCCCGGGCCTTCAATTCGCCGTAGCGCGCGCGGGACACGCTGCCGCCCACGTGCAGCCACGGGTTCACCTGGGACACGTTGAGGGCGCGCTTGCCGGGCAGCTTGGTGGTCCACTCCACCCCGCGCGCCACCACCCGCAGCACCTGCTTGCGCACGAACCCCCGGACACCCGGGACGTGATGCACCGACCGAAGCAACGACTCGCTCACGCGGAAATCCCCTGCCTGCTACTCGCCTTCCACCGACACTTCCATCAACCCCTCCACCGGCGCCTTGCCCGGACGCTCCATCACGCCCCGGAGCAGGTACGTCACCGGCGAGCCCACCACCGGCCGCACCAGCCCGCCCAACACGCCCAGCGACTCCACCGGCGCGCTGCGCTGGAGGAGGGAGGTGCCGCGCAACGTCATCGCCGTCTTGCCGTCGCGGTCGGTGAGTTCCGCCCGCCACGTGCTCTTGTCCTTCGTTCCCGTCTGCGTCACCGTGAAGGACTCCAGCAGCCGCGCGGCCCCCTTGTCCTCCCAGACGTACACGGGCGCGTAGTCGCCCTCCTGCCCCTCGCGCCCCAGCACCACCGCGTACGGCGGGCCCTTGAGCGCGCGGAAGCGCACCCAGCGCTTCGCGAGCTTCGCCGGCGCCACCGTGCTGCGCGAGTGGTCCGCGTACCCGCCGCCCTTCAGCGTCACCGCCTCCCGCAGGGGCACGCGGAGCGTCACCTTCACGGGGCTGCCGGCCACCAGCACCTCGTGGCGGTAGCGGTCCTTGCCGCTCTCCACCACGGAGCCTTCCGGTGACCACGGCTCGGGCTTGCGCGCGTACTCCAGCTTCACCTGGCCGTTGTCCAGGGGCGCCTCCACCGTCAGGCCCGTGTCCGTGGCCCGGGCGAAGCACTCGCCCATCTTCAGGGTGTCCAGGGCCGGGTCGTAGCCCCAATCATTCGCACCCATGCGCTTCTGCGGCGCCCAGACGGGCTTGCCCGGCTGCAGCACCGTGGCGCGGCAGAGGCCCGTGCGCGACCCCGGGCCGATGTTCGTCACCGACAGGCTCACCGCCACGTAGGTGCCGTCATCCGTGTCCGCCACGAAGTAGAAGCTCTCTCCGTACCGGTCGCTGGAGCTGTAGGACAACCCCAGCACGCCGCCCGCCGCCGCCACCCCTGGAAGCGAAAGCAGGGCCCCCACCAGCAGGGCCCTCAAGCCGCGGGCGAGCGTGTCACGCCGCATGGGGCCGCTGCTCCAGGAGCTCGTCGGAGTTGTCGTTGAAGACGTAGTCGCGCTGCAGCGGCAGGTTCCACGCGAAGTAGACCACCCCGCGCACCACCCACCAGCCCAGCGTGTACGCCAGCTGCGGGTGCAGCGTGAGCAGCGCCACGCCGCCCGCGTTGAGCAGCGCGCTGGTCGCGCTCACCAGCGTGTAGCGCGCCAGCTGCGGCGCCACCGCGCCCTGGCTGCGGAAGGTGATGACCCGGTTGAGCGTGTAGTTCACCACGCCGCCCAGCACGCAGCCGGCCACCGTGGCCCACACCGGGGAGAGGCCGCCCCACTCCACCATGCCCAGCACCGCCACGAAGTCCACCGCCGTGGCGATGGCGCCCGCCGCCGCGTTGAAGCCGAACAGCGCCACGCCCGAGCGCTGCTTCACCGGCTTCTTGGGCGTCAGCGCCCGCACCAGCGTGCGGAAGCGGGACACCGCCGTGACGTTGCTCAGGATGGCGACGAAGACGAGGCCCGCCACCGCCAGCCAGTGCATGGGGTGCTTCTCCGTCGGCCAGAACAGCGCCTCCAGGATGGGGGACAGCGCCGTGCCCACGCCCAAAAACAGCACCCGCTCCAGCCGCTGCATCGCGCCGTCGCGCACGCTCACGCCCAGGCCCTCGCCCTTGGCGCGCACGTACGGCACCAGCGAGGAGCCCATCAGCGCGCCCAGCGCGGGCAGGAGCACCCAGGTGTCCCGGTAGTACCAGGCCAGGCCCATCAGGATGGCGGAGTCCACGTACCGGTCCAGCACGGAGTCCAGCGCCGCGCCCGCGGGGTTCGCCTCCTTGCGGGTGCGCGCCACGCGGCCGTCCATCACGTCCAGCACGCCCGCGAAGAGGAAGAGCCAGCCGCCCAGCGCGAAGCGGCCCGCCGCCACCGCCACGCCGGAGGACACGCCCAGCAGGCCCGACAGCATGGACAGCGCGTTGGCCGGGAGGCCCGAGCGCAGCAGCACCTTCCACAGCGGCTGGATGACCCAGAAGAAGTAGTGGCGCAGGAAGAAGCCCACCAGCACCGACTTGCCGCGCGTCAGCGTCTCCGCGTCCTGGGGGATGCCCTTGATGGCACAGCGGATACAGAAGAGCACCAGGCCCACGAGGAAGTACGCGACCGCGAACAGCGCGGGCGCCAGCGCGGTCCAGATGCGCGCCGAGGGGGACAGGTCTCCACTCAGCAAGGCCAGCATGTTGTCATGCACGGGTGTTCCCTCCAGACGGCAGGGTCACGGGCGCCACTCCTGGCGCTTCCATGGCCCGTCTTGCGAAGACAGCCCTCACGACGACGAAGGCCACGACCGCCGCGATGCTTCCCGCGAGCACGTCGAGCACGTAGTGGTGCGTGAGATACACGGCGGAAAAGGCGACGAGCAGCGCGAACAGGATGGTGCCCACCCGCCACGCCGGGCCCTTGTGCCACAGGACAAGCACCATCATCAGCGGGTAGGCCGCGTGCAGCGACGGCATGGCCCCGAAGACGTTGGGGTTCTTGGCGTAGAAGTTCGCGAAGTAGCGGATGCCGAAGAAGGCGTCGAAGCGCGCGGTGCCCGCGGGGCTGGGCGGCGCCGACAGGTCCGCGAGTCCCGGCCCGTACTTCAGGATGTACCAGGGGGGAGCCGCCGGATAGATGACGTAGGTGACGACGCCGATGGCGTTCACCACGAAGAAGGCCCAGCACAGCTGTTCGAACCGCGCGTCCTTCTTGAAGAAGAACCACAGCGCCACGAGGAAGACCTCGTAGATGTAGGCCGCGTAGGCCCAGCCGCACAGCAGGTCCAACGGGGTGTTGGGGTGACGCGACCACCACTCGGGCCAGTGCGTGCCGCCCGGCGCGGGGAACAGCACCTTCTCCAGGTTCCACAGGTCGCCGGTGTGGATGGTGCCGCGCAGCCACAGCCACAGCGGCTGGCTGTCCAGGATCATGCCGGTGAGCCACAGCGGGAACGCGCCGCGGAGGAACCGCCGCGGGCCGGCGCCGGCCCAGGCCAGCACCACCAGCAGCAGGTCCGCCGCGACGTGCTCCCACCGGACTCTTCCGGTGGAGACCACCAGCGCGAAGTGGCCCGCCGCCATGACGGTGACGAGCCACTTGAACGCGGAGTCGTTCTTAGCGGGAGAGCGGGAGGTCATCCCCGTAGTAGTCCATCCCCAGGTGCGTGATGGGCTCTTCGCCCGCGACGACGCGCAGCGTGTTCTTCAGCTTCGTCAGCTGGATGAACAGGTCGTGCTCCACCGGCAGGCCCGGGTGGGCCATGGGGCTCTTGAAGTAGAAGGACATCCACTCCTGGATGCCGCGCCACTCCAGCCGCTTGGCCAGGTCCATGAACAGCGCGATGTCCAGCACCAGCGGCGCCGCCAGGATGGAGTCGCGGCAGAGGAAGTTGACCTTGATCTGCATCGGGTAGCCCAGCCACCCGGTGATGTCGATGTTGTCCCAGCCCTCCTTCGCGTCGCCGCGGGGCGGGTAGTAGTGGATCGACACCTTGTGCGAGTACTTGTTGTACAGCTCCGGGTACAGGTCCGGCTGCAGGATGGTGTCGAGCACGCTCGACTTGGTCACTTCCTTCGCCTTGAAGGCCTGCGGATCATCCAGCACCTCGCCATCCCGGTTGCCCAGGATGTTGGTGGAGAACCAGCCCTCCAGGCCCAGCATGCGCGCCTTGAGCGCCGGCGCGATGACCGTCTTCATCATCGTCTGGCCGCTCTTGAGGTCGCGGCCCGCCACGGGCACGCCGTCCTGCTTGGCCAGCTCCTGCAGCGCGGGCGTGTCCACGGCCGCGTTCGGCGTGCCGTTGGCGAAGGGCACGCCTTCCTTGATGGCCGCGTACGTGTAGAGCGCCGTGGGGTTGATGTCCGGGCTGTTGCTGTCCAGCGCCTTCTCGAAGTTGGCCAGGGTCTGGAAGGCCTCCGGCAGCGGGCGGAAGGTCTCCACGCTGCTGCACACCACCATCACGGCGCGCTTGGCGTTGAGCTCCTTCTTGAAGTCCCGGATGTCCTGGCGGATGGCTTCAATGCTCTCGCGGTGCGTCTTGGTCGCCTTGATGTGGTTCGCCGCGATGCGGCGCACGAACTCCGGGTCGTGCACGCCCGGCTTCGGCTTGATGCCCTGGAGGAAGGGCTTCACCTGCTCCAGGTGCTTGTCGGAGAGCACGCCCGAGCGCACGGCCACCTGGTAGGCGTCCTCGCTGATGATGTCCCACGCGCCGAAGACGACGTCGTCCAGCGTGGCCAGCGGCACCAGCTCATTGAGCTTCACGGTGCGGCCGTCGGTGCGCTTGCCCAGACGGGCCGTGCCCATCTGCGTGAGCGAGCCGATGGGGGCGCCCTTGCCCTGCCGCGCCAGCTCCACACCCGCCATCAGCGTGGTGGAAACCGCGCCCAGGCCCGGGATGAGCACCGCCAGCTTGCCCTCGGGCTTCGCGACCTTCTTCTTGTTCTCCATCGTCCTGATTCCTTCGAATGGCGGGAAATCGCTCCGCCCAATGAGCGTCTCCGAGTCCGTTCCATCCGGCGCCGGCAAAGATGCCGGACGGAAGGTGGAAAATCTCGAAAGCGGATGGTTGATACTCTAAACCGTCTGTCACTTCAACGTGATGTGAGGACGGTGTCCGGCTCGTACCACGGCGGCGGTCGGTGCATGACTCGGGCCGAGGGTGGGTTACAAGCCAGGGCGAACGGCGCTGTCAGAGAAACAGCAACCACGAGACAAAAGTCTGACCCACCACGGCGAGCTCCCTGGGGGCGCACGCCGGGTGGGTCGGGGT
>NZ_RAWL01000530.1:0-5267 GCF_003668885.1 Corallococcus sp. AB049A
CGCCAGCTTCGCTTCCGAGCCGAACTGCCCGCTCGGGTGAATCCGTCCCAGCGCGATGTCGCGCTCAATCTGTGCTTCCACGTACGCCACGAGCCCGCCGTGCCCCATCCCCATTCCCCTTCCTCGTTTCAGCATCGCCATCCAACCAGAGGGGTCTGACATGTACGCGTGATGCCTCACCGCCCGCGTCGGCTGACTGGAGAAGGCGCCCTCCGGAGCCGGACGAAAAAAACCTGTCCGACTGTCGGACAGGTTTTCGGAAAGCGCGCCCGGCGGGCGGCCCCGGCTTCATGCCGCGCGAGCCTGTCCGACTGTCGGACAGGTTTTCGGAAAGCGCGCCCGGCGGGCGCTTCGGTCCGTGGACTGGTTCTGGCGACCTCACACGCACGACATCGCAGACCACCGCTGTGCCTCGAGAGGCGTGAACCGGTCCGACTGTCGGACAGGTTTTTTGGACCGTACGCCCGGCGAGCGCTTCGGTCCTTGGCCTGGTCCCAACTTCCTCATACACACGAAATCGTGCTCCGCTGCTGCGCCTCGGGGGGCGCGGACCTGTCCGACCGTCAGACAGGTTTTGAAACTGCGCGCCCGGCGAGTGCTTCAGCCTGTGGACTGGTCCTGGCGTCCCCACACGCACGACATCGCGGACCGCCGCTGCGCCTTGGGAGGCACGAACCTGTCTGACGGTCGGACAGGTTTTTGGACCTTGTGCCCGGCGAACGCTTAGGCCCGTGGCCTGGTCCCAACTTCCTCATACGCACGACATCGCGGACCACTGCTGCGCCTCGGGAGACGTGCATCTGTCTGACTGTCGGACAGGTTTTTCGGCAACCGCGCTTCGGCCCGTGGCTTGGTCCTGGCGCCCTTGCACACGTGAAATCGTGGGCTATCGCTGTGCCTCGGGAGGCGTGATCCTGTCCTGCTGTCGGGCGGGATTTTGACCGCTGCCCGGCTTGCGCTTCGCGCCCGTGGCCTGGTCCTGGCGTCCTCGCACGCATGCCATCGCGCTCCGCTGCTGCGCATTGGGAGGCGTGAACCTGTCTGACTGTCGGACAGGTTTTGAGACTGCGCGCCCGGAGGGCGTGCTGCCCGTGGCCTGACCTCGGCGTTCGAATACGCACCTCGTCACTGACTACCGCTGCGTTCCGCCAAGCACGTTCCTTCAACTTGATTCGGCGCGGACCTGTCCGACTGTCGGACAGGTTTTGAAACTGCGCGCCCGGGCGGACACATCTGTCTGTAGCCTGGCCCTGACCTGAGGTCCGCACGTGCGACACCGCTGCGCCTTGCAAGGCGCGTCCACGGTTTCATTCGGCGCGGACCTGTCTGACTGTTGGACAGGATTTGAAACTGCGCGCCCGGGTGGCATGCTCGTTCGAGTACGCACCACGTCACTGCTTATCGCTGCGTTCCGACAGGCACGTTCCTTCCCATTTGAGTTGGCGGGAACTTGTCCGACTGCCGGACAGGTTTTCAGGCAACCGTGCCTGGGCGGCACTCCTGTCTGTGGGCTGGTCCTGGTGGCTGCACGACCGCTGCGCCTCACATGGCGCGTCCTCGGCCTGGTTTCATTCGGTTTGAGCCTGTCCGACTGTCGGACAGGTTTTGAGACCGCGCGGCCGGAGGGGGCCCATCGTTTCCTGGCTGAAGACCCACTCGACTGGCGGCGTCATTGGCGAAAACGGATCTCACGTCCACCTTCTTGGCTCATCGCGGTGTTCACCAAGTCGGACTTCAGTCGCCGGTGGCGGCCCGATTTGAGCCGCGCGCGGGGAGCGGCGAGACTCTTGGCCGTCATGGCTTCTTCCCGGCAGCACCTGGATGCACTCACCGGGCTGCGGTTCCTCGCGGCCGCGCACGTCGTCGCCTACCACGTGTATCACCTGGTCTTCACCGGCACGGAGGCGCCGCCGGGACTGCATGGGCTGCTCGACAGCGGGTACGTGAGCATCGGCTTCTTCTTCGTCCTGTCGGGCTTCCTCCTTGGCTACCACCACCTGGAGCGGCCTCCGGACTCGTACGAGACTCGCAAGGCGTTCTGGGTGGCCCGCTTCGCGCGCATCTATCCTGTCTATGCGTTGGGCCTGGTGCTTGATGCGCCCTCGTACCTCAAGGGACTGCGCGACGCGTGGACGGTGGACCCCTGGCGGGGGATGGAGCACGCGGAGGCCCTGGTGCTCACGCCCCTGCTGCTCCAGAGCTGGACGCCGTGGACCGCGATGGCGTGGAACGGCTCGGGCTGGCCGGTGGCGGTGGGCGCGTTCTTCTGCGCCGCCTTCCCCTTCCTGGCCGGCAGGCTGGGCCTGCTGGGGCCCAAGGCGCTTGGGGTGGCTGCGGCGGTGGCTTACGCCGCCTCCCTGGTGCTCCCGGCGCTCTACATGGTGGCGGATCCGGACCACACCGGGGGCACCGCGTCCGCGTACAACTCCGGCCCGTGGATGCTGGCGCTGCGCTTCAACCCGCTGGCGCGGCTGCCGGAGTTCATCCTGGGCATCCTCGCGGCGCGCGGCTTCCTGCTCCGGGCACACGCGCCCTCCCACCCGGTGGCGCTGGCGGCGGTGGGAGGACTGATCATCTTGGCGCTGCTGGGAAGCCCGTGGCTGCCCTTCCCGCTGTTGCACAACGGGCTGCTGGCGCCGGTGTTCGCGGTGCTGTTCATCCTGCTGTCGGGGAGCCAGGGAGCCGTGGCGCGAGCGCTGGCTTCACGACCGCTGCGCATCCTGGGTGAGTCGAGCTACGCGCTCTTCCTCCTGCACATGCCGGTGCTGTTCGCCTGGAAGTCCGTGCTCAAGCGGCTGGGCGAGCCCCCCACGTCCGCCTGGGCGGTGGCGGTGTTCGTGGTGGGGTCGGTCATCCTGAGCGTGCTCGCGCATCAACGCGTTCAGAAACCCGCGCGGGCATGGATCCGCGAGCGCCGGGCCTCTAGGCGCTCTTCGCCTGGGGCCGGCGGTGCACGCCGCGCTTCACGGGGCCCAGCTGCGCGAGCACCCGGCCAATCTCCACCAGCTCCACCGGCTTGACCAGGTGCAGGTCGAAGCCCGCGTCCTCGCTGCGGGCCCGGTCCTCCGGCGTCCCGTAGCCCGTGAGCGCGATGAGGTGCGCGTCCGAGGCCACTCGCCCTCGCAGCTCCTGCGCCACCTGATAGCCGTCCAGGCCCGGCAGGCCGATGTCCAGGATGATGACGTCGTAGGTGCCGGAGGTGGCCATGACGAGCGCCTCCGGACCGTCCGAGGCGACCGCGACGGTGTGGCCCCACATCTGGAGCATCTCGCGCAGGCCCTCGCGCGCGTCGGGGTTGTCGTCCACCAGGAGGATGCGCCACTCGCCCCGGCGGGACTCGACGCGCTCCACGGCGGGCTCGGGCCTCGCGGCGTCCGTGAGCAGCGGCAGCGTGACGGTGAAGATGCTGCCCTGGCCCTGGCCCTCGCTGAAGACCTCCACCTGGCCGCCGTGCTCCTCCACCAGGTGGCGCACCAGCGTCAGGCCAATGCCCAGTCCGCCCCGGCTGCGCGCGAGCCCCGCATCCAGCTGCGCGAAGAGCTCGAAGATGTGCGCCTGGTCCTCCGGCCGCAGGCCGATGCCGGTGTCCTGCACGGAGACGCGCACGCGCGAGTCCTCCGTCACGTGGGCGCCCACGGTGACGATGCCGCCGTCGGGCGAGTACTTGGAGGCGTTGTCGAGCAGGTTGGTGAAGACCTGCTCCAGGCGCGTCCGGTCGCCGTCCATCCAGCAGGGCGCGGTGGGAAGGGCCTCGCGCAGGATGAGCCCTCGCTCCTCCATCACGGGCCGCGCGGCGGCGAGCGAGTGCTGCAACACGGTGTTGAGATCCAACCGGCCGCGGCGCAGGGCGTACTTGCCCCGGGTGATGCGGCTGACGTCGAGCAGGTCGTCCACCAGGTGGCGCAGGTGGCTCACCTGCCGCTCGATGATGTCCCGGCGGCGCGCGTCCGCTTCCGACAGGCCGTTGGAGTCCTTCTGTCCCAGCATCTGCACCGCGACGGAGATGGCGGCCAGGGGGTTGCGCAGCTCGTGGGCGAGCATGGCGAGGAACTCGTCCTTCTTGCGGCCGGCCTCTTCCAGGCGGGCGGCGTTGGCCAGGGCCTCGCGCTCCACACGCCGCAGGCGCAGGACGCTGTTGACGGTGGCGATGAGCTCTTCGGGGTCGAAGGGCCGGGTGAGGTAGACGTCCGCGCCGGCGCGCAGGCCCGCGACCTTCTTCTCCGCGGTGATGAAGGTGGCGGACGTGTGGATGATGGCGCTCTCCCGCGTGCGCGGGTCCTCCTTCAGCCGCCGGCACACGTCGTAGCCGCTCATGTCCGGCAGCTTCACGTCGAGCACGATGACGTCCGGGCGCGAGTCGAAGGCGACCTCCAGGGCCTCGGCGCCCGTGACGGCCTCCAGCACGTCGTAGCCCGCCAGGCGCAGGGAGTACGTGCCCAGGTAGAGGCTCGCGGGGGTGTCGTTGACGTGGAGGATGGTGGCTTTGACGGTAGCGAGCACGGTCGACAACCCCAGGGAGGAGCCGAGCCGATTTCTACCGCAGCGGCTGGGGCCCACGCGAACCGGGATCATCCGGCTCCCTGCCCTCTCCCACGCGCCGCGCGCTCAGGAGGGACAGGGAGTGTTGGAACCGCGACACCTCAGGGCTCGGTCCACACCGCCAGCTCATTGCCCGTGGGATCCGCGAAGTGGAAGCGCTTGCCTCCGGGGAAGGAGAACGTGTCCTTCACGATGCGCCCTCCGGCCTCGCGCACCTTCTGGAGCGTCGCGTCCAGGTCCTTCGAGTACAGCACCAGCAACGCGCCACCCTTGGACACCTCGCGCTCCTTGTCGAAGCCGCCGTTCAGCCGCCCGTCATTGAAGGCCGTGTAGTCCGGGCCGTAGTCCTCGAACTTCCAGCCAAACACGGCGCCGTAGAAGCGCTTCGCCTCCGCGATGTCCTTCACGGGGAGCTCGAGGTAGTCGATGCGGTGGTGCTGCTCGGCCTGCTGCGGTGCGGTGGACATGGGGTGCCTCCTCCAAGTGGGAACACCCCCACCTTACGCACCCGCCTCCCGGGAGGATTGGACGAATCCGACCTGCGCCCGCTCGCGCACGTACGCCCCGGGCGTCAGCCCCATCAGCGCCCGGAACTCCCGCACCTGGTGCGCCTGGTCGTAGTACCCCGCCGCCAGCGCCCACTCCGCGCCCTCCAGCCGCCGCGACAGCTCCACCGCGTGCTGCATCCGGGCGATGCGGCACAGCACCTTCGGCGACAGCCCCACCGC
>NZ_RAWL01000531.1:0-5265 GCF_003668885.1 Corallococcus sp. AB049A
GGCTTTCGCCGTTGGCCCACGCCTGGGAGGAGACGCGCACGACGCCCTGGCAGCGGGCACACACCCGGCCTTCGGAGTCCATCAGCTTCGCGGAGGCGAAGACGGTGGACGGGCCGCCGTTGTCGATGACGGCCTCCACGCGCAGGTGGTTGCCGGTGGCGGGGCGCTCGAAGCTCATGGACAGCTGGACGGTGGCGCAGCGGCGGGTGGGGTCGCGCAGCGCCGGGGTGCAGCCGATGGCGAAGTCGAAGAGGGCGGAGAGCACGCCGCCGTTGACGGCCGAGGCCCCCAGGCCGCCCCGGTGCTGGGGCTGAACCTCCGGGAGTTCCACCACCACCATGCGTCCCTCCGGGAAGGACATCTTCGCGCCGAAGTGGCGCAGGGTGAGGCTCTGGTTGAAGAGCTCCGCGAAGCGGTCGAGCTGGGCCTGGGTGGGGCGGGACGGGGTGTCGGACATGGCAGGTGTCCCTTCTTATAACCCACGCTCCTGCCCGTCCCGAGGGCGGACGGCCCGGCGGGCGCCAGGGTTGGCGGAAGACCCGGCACCCGCGCGCGAAAGACGTTAGAAGGCGGGGTTCTTCCCCCTGGTGGAACCCTCCGTGAACGCCCACGAAACCGCCCTCCTCGAAGACCTCAACCCGCCCCAGGCGGAAGCCGTGCTCCATGGCGACGGCCCCCTGCTCGTGCTGTCGGGCGCCGGCAGCGGCAAGACGCGCGTCATCACCCGCCGCGTGGCCCACCTGGTGAAGGTCCGCCGCGTCTTCCCGTGGCGCATCCTGGCCGTCACCTTCACCAACAAGGCCGCGCGCGAGATGCGCGAGCGCCTCACCCAGCTGTTGGGCGCGCAGGCCAACGACCTGGTGGTGAGCACGTTCCACTCGGCCGCGTCCATGATTCTCCGCCGCGAGGCGGAGGCCGTGGGCCTGACGAGGTCCTTCGTCATCTACGACGACGGCGACCAGCTCAGCCTGGTGAAGCGCGCCATGCGCGACGCGGGCGTGGAGCCGGTGATGCAGCCGCGCGAAATCCTGCACCGCATCGACCAGGAGAAGAACGCCGCGCGCCTGCCGGAGGACATGCGCGTGGAGCAGGAGGACATCCGCGGGCAGATCGTCAAGCGCGTGTACGCGGGCTACCAGAAGCTGTTGCGCGCGGCGAACGCGGTGGACTTCGGGGACCTGCTGCTCCTGTTGGTGAAGCTCTTCCGCGACCGGCCGGACGTGCTGGAGCGCTACCGCACGCGCTTCACGCACGTGCTGGTGGACGAGTTCCAGGACACCAACCCCGTGCAGTACGCGTTCCTGCGCCAGCTTGCGCCGCCGCCGTCCGCGAACCTGGTGGTGGTGGGCGACGATGATCAGTCCATCTACCGCTGGCGCGGCGCGGACGTTGACAACATCCTCCAGTTCCCCATGCAGTACCCGGGCGCGAAGGTGGTGAAGCTGGAGCAGAACTACCGCTCCGACCAGAACATCCTCACCGCCGCGCACGAGGTCATCTCCAAGAACCCGCGCCGCATGGCGAAGAAGCTCTGGAGCGAGCGGCCCAAGGGGGAGAACCTGGAACTCTTGCTCCACCGCGACGAGCGCGCGGAGGCGCAGGAGGTGGCCCGGCGCATCCTGGCGCTCCAGCGCGAGGGCTTCATCAAGTTCTCCAGCATGGCGGTGTTCTACCGGACCAACGCGCAGAGCCGCGTGCTGGAAGAGGCGCTGCGCCTGGCGCGCGTGCCGTACCAGCTGGTGAGCGGCCGCAGCTTCTACGACCGCGCGGAGGTCCGTGACGCGTCCGCGTACCTGCGGCTGATGGCGAACCCGCGCTCGGACGCGGACCTGCTGCGCGTGCTCAACGTGCCGGCGCGCGGCATCGGTGACACCACCGAGGAGCGGCTGACGGACTTCGCGAACGAGCAGGGCCTGAGCCTCTTCGAGGCCCTGGGCGAGCGCCACCGCATCCCGTCCCTCAACGCCACCGCGCAGAAGCGGCTGGGCGGCTTCCACCAGCTGCTCCAGTCGCTGCACGCCTTCTCCCTCACGGCGAAGGACGCGGCGGGCGCGGTGGACCAGATGCTCAAGGAGACGAAGCTCGTGGAGACGCTGGTCGCGGAAGGCAGCGACGAGGCGCTCACCCGGGCGGAGAACCTGAAGGAACTTTTGGGCGCGGCGCAGGAGTTCGACCTGAAGCGCGCGTCGGACATGGTGGCCTCCGCGCAGGCGGCCGAGGAGCGCGAGGAGGAGGCGCCGGAGGGCGTGGACTCCGCGCCGCTCACCGCGGACATCCCGCCGCTGCAGGCCTTCCTGGAGCAGATCAGCCTGGTGGGCGAAGCGGACGCGGAGGTCAGCGAAGGCCGCGTGGCGCTGATGACGCTGCACGCGGCCAAGGGCCTGGAGTTCGACGCCGTGTTCCTCACGGGCCTGGAGGAGGGCGTCTTCCCGCACTCGCGCGCGCTCAAGAGCGACGAGCCCGACGGCGGCGAGGAGATGGCCGAGGAACGGCGGCTCTGCTACGTGGGCTTCACCCGCGCGCGCAAGCGGCTCTTCGTGAGCCTGGCGCAGTGCCGCTCCCTCTTCGGCGAGCTCAAGTACAACCCGCCCAGCCGCTTCCTCGCGGACGTGCCGCAGGCGCTCTTCGGCTTCAAGGAGAACGACCTGCCGCCCCCGCCGCGCGCCGCCGCCATGCCGCAGCGCCGCCGCAACTGGGAGGACGACGAGATGGGCCCGCGCGTGGACCGCAGCTACTCGCAGGCCTCGTCCGACATGGACGGCGTGGGCGGCGACGTGCGCGGCATGCGCGTGCGCCATGAACAGTTCGGCTCCGGCCGAATCGTCGCCGCGGAGGGCAGCGGCCCCAACGCCAAGGTCACCGTGGAGTTCGGCGGGAGCGTGGGCCTCAAGCGCGTCATCGCGCGCTTCCTGATTCCCGGCTGATCCGGTCAGGGCGGCGGTTTCCAGTATTCATGTGGACCGCCGCCTGCCCGGCCGGGGTGCGGATTGACTTCCAGACGTATCCCCAGTGGGATGAACTCCAACGAACGGAGGCGCTTCCCCCCATGGCGCAACGTCGACGATGGAAGAGTTCCGCGTTGCTCGCGGCCTCCTTGAGTTTCCTGGTTGGCTGCGAAGGCCAGATTTCTGACGCGGCGAATCCGCACAATCCGGGCCCTGGTGGTACGAACAAACCGCCCCCTGCTGGCGTGGAGCAGGCAGCGCGCTCGGTGCGCGTCGCGCGGCTGACGCATGCGCAGTGGCTGAGCACCGTGAAGGACCTGCTCAAGCTGGACGCGGCGCCCACGACGCTGGCGCAGTCGTTCCGCGCGGATCCGTCCCAGAGCGGCTTCCTCTTCGACAACGACGCTCGCGCGCTGTCGGTGGATGAGGCGCTGTGGGGCGCGTACCAGCGCGCGGCGGCGGACCTGGCCGGGCAGGTGGCCACGGACGCGACGAAGCTGGGCAAGCTGCTGCCGGCGGGCAACACCACGGACGAGGCCCGCGCGAAGGCGTTCGTGGAGTCCTTCGGCCTGCGCGCCCTGCGCCGCCCGCTGAGCGCGGACGAGGTGGAGACGTACCTCAAGCTGTACCGCGAGGGCCCGAAGGCGTACCCGACGATGGCCGCGTTCCAGGGCGGCCTGCGGCTGGTGCTGGAGGGCTTCCTCCAGTCGCCCCTGTTCCTCTACCGCGTGGAGCGCAGCACGCAGGCGGCGGAGGGCAGGGTGCCGCTGGACGCGTTCGAGGTCGCGTCCCGCCTGAGCTACGCGCTCTGGAACTCCATGCCGGACGACGCGCTGTTCGCCGCGGCCCGCGAGGGTTTGCTTGCGAAGCGCGAGGGCGTGGCCGCCGAGGCGCGCCGGATGATGGCGGACCCCCGGGCGCGCGGCGTGGTGACCGCCTACCACCAGGCCGTCTTCGACGTGCCCCGCTACGCGAGCATCCGGCCCAACACCACGCGCTTCCCCAACGTCACCACGAAGCTGGCGGAGTCCGCGGCGAAGGAGAACGCGCTCTTCGTCCAGGACGTCGTCTTCGGGCGCAAGGGGCGCTTCACGGACCTGCTCACGTCGCGGGACACCTTCGTCAACGACGAGCTGGCGCGCATCTACGGCCTCACCGGGACGTTCACCGCGGACTTCGTGCCGGTGACGCTGGACGGGGCGCAGCGCCGGGGCGTGCTCACGCAGGTGGGCTTCCTCGCGTCGCACGCGACGTCCATCGACCCGGACCCCATCCACCGGGGCGTGTTCCTGTCGGAGCACCTGCTGTGCCAGAAGATTGGCGCGCCGCCGGCCAACATCCCCGCGCTGCCCGCGCCCAACGGCCGCACCAACCGCGAGGTGGTGACGTCGCACACGGAGGCGCCCGGCACGATGTGCGCGTCCTGCCACGCGACGCTCATCAACCCGCTGGGCTTCCCCTTCGAGAACTTCGACGCCGTGGGCGGCTACCGCACGACGGACAACGGGCACCCGGTGGACGCCTCGTCTGCGCCGGGCATCGGCGGCCAGAAGGTGTCCGTGAAGGACGCGCTGGACCTGGCGGACGCGCTCGCGAACACGCAGGCGGTGCACGAGTGCTACGCGCGCCACTGGGTGGAGTTCCTGAGCGGACGCCCCGCCGTGGCGGAGGACGACGCGCTGGTGGCGCGGCTGGGCAAGCTGTCGCAGTCCGGGCAGCTGCCCATCGTGGACCTGGTCGTCGAGGTCGTGACGGGCGTGGGCTTCGTGACGCGCCACCCGGAGGAGCTGCCGTGAAACTGAGCCGTCGACGCGTATTGCAGGGCCTGGGTGGCGTCATGCTGGGGCTGCCGGTGCTGGAGGGGCTGTTGCCCCGCAAGGCCCACGCGGCGGATGCGAACGCGCTGCCCTTCGCCATCTTCCTGCGCCAGGCGGATGGCGTGGCCGCCGCGCAGAGCACCTCCGAGCTGGGCAGCGAGCCGGAGCGCTTCTGGCCGGAGCCGCTGGGCAACCTCACCACCACGACGCTCGCGGGCAAGTCGCTGGTGGAGCTGGCGGACCACCGCGCGCGCCTGCTGGTGGTGCGCAACGTCAACATGAAGGACTACAACTACGGGGACGGCCACGCCCGTGGCGCGCTGCAGTGCCTCACCGCGCGCGGCCCCGCCGTGGAGGGCGTGGGCGGCGACTCCGAGGCGTCCGGTGAGTCGCTGGACCACCGCATCGGCCGCGAGCTGAACCCGCAGAAGCGCGACTCGCTCTACCTCTACGCGGGGCAGGCCGGCGGGTGGCTGGGCGGCCCCTGCATCTCCCACCGGGGC
>NZ_RAWL01000532.1:0-5250 GCF_003668885.1 Corallococcus sp. AB049A
GGGTGGAGGGGTCGGTTCGTCCTGCTGGCGTCTTTGGTGGCGGGGACGATGGCGTGTCACGAGGAGGACCAGACGCGCGGGGTGCAGGCCACGGCGGTGCTGGACGTGGACGCGCTCGACTTCGGCGAGGTGCCGGTGGGCGAGTGGCGTGAGAAAGAGGTCCGCATCCGCAACGTCGGTTACGTGCCCTTCTCCGCGATTGAGGCGCTGGGACTGGGCAACAACCCGTCCTACCAGGTGGAGCTGACGGACGGCGGCGGCCGCGTGCCGCCGGGCGAGTCCCACATCGTCAAGGTGCGCTTCCACCCGCTGGCCGAGGGGCCGGTGGAGGAGACGCTGCGCGTGACGACGGACGCCAACGTGGGCGCCCTGCAGCAGCTGCCCGTGCAGGGCCTGGGCACGCCCACGCGCATCGGCGTCAACCCGCCGGTGCTGGACTACGAGACGCTGGAGGTGGACAGCGACCGCACGCTGGAGGTGACGGTCACCAACCCGGTGGACCTGCCGCTGACGCTGAAGGTCGCGGGTGAGAACGCGGATCCGTTCACCGCGGACACCATCACCGTGCCGCCCAACAGCACGCAGGTGGTGAAGACGAAGTACCTGCCCCGCGCGCTGGGGCAGATGGGCGCCCGGCTGGAGGTCGTCTCCTGCGAGACGTGCACCCCGTCCGTGGTGGACCTCAAGGGCAACTCCGTGGCCAGCGCCTTCGTGTTCGACCCGGCGCCCGTGCCCTTCGACGAGATTCCGGTGCACGAGCGCACCGAGTCCTTCACCCGCGCGCGCAACGTCACTTGGCGCCCGGTGACCATCTCCGCGCTGGCGACGAGCGACCGCGCCTTCTCTCCGCTGAGCAAGCCGGAGGGCACCACGGTGCAGCCGGGCGAGGTGGTGGAGATGCGCATGGAGTTCGCCGCGCGCTTCTCCGGCCCCAACGTGGGCAACCTCACCGTGGCGTACGCGTCCGACAAGGCGCGTGAGTCGCGCGTGATGCTGGATGCGCGCGGTGGCCGGCCCACGCTGGCCGTGGCCCCGGTGGCCCTGGACTTCGGCGAGCTGCCCGTGGGCGGCAAGGTGGAGCAGGTCATCCGCATCACCAACGCCGGCAGCAACGGCCCGCTCACCTTCACCGGCGTGCGCGCGGACGGCGACGCGGTGCAGTTCGACGTGGCCACGCCCACGCGCGGCACGCAGAACTACCCGTGGAAGGGCGGCACCTGGCCCGCGCTGGAGGCCAACGGCCTGCAGATTCAACCGGGCGACGACGCGCTGGAGCTGAAGGTCTACTTCGAGCCCAAGAACGAGGGCACCTTCAGCGCCACGCTCTACGTGCAGTCCAACGACCTGTTCACGCCCGAGCGCGCCATCACCCTGACGGCCCGCGCCCGCGCCTCCGGCCCCTGCGTGTATGAGCTGTTGCCGCAGCCGAAGCTGGAGTTCGCCAACGTGGTGCCCGGCCGCGGCGCGGTGCTGGGCTTCTACTTCCGCAACCCCGGCCGGGCCGAGTGCGCCATCAAGAACGTGCACCTGTCCAATGACGGCGGCGGCGTGTTCAGCATGCCGGGCGGCCCCATCACGGGCGGCGTGGTGCTCTACGACACGGCCTTCAGCTCCATGATTGCCTTCCGCGCGCCCACCACGGGTGGCGAGTTCAACGGCGAGCTGATGCTCACCGTCAACAACCCCGCCTACCCCACGGTGACGCTGCCCATCCACGCGGTGTCCAACCCGTCGTGCCTGGTGGCCACGCCGTCCTTCGTGGACTTCGGGCCCATCCGCTACGACTGCCCGGCCAAGCCGCGCAAGACGTTCCTGTCCAACCGCTGCAGCGAGCCGCTCACCGTGGCGGACGCCACCATCGGCAACGGCACGTCCAAGCAGTTCTCCCTGATGACGCCGGTGACGGCGCCCATCACGCTCCAGCCCGGCGAGGGCTTCGAGATGGAGGTGGACTACGCCCGCAACGTGCTGGGCCAGCACTACAGCCCGCTGTACTTCCAGACCGACACGGAGGCGAACCGCTTCCTGGTGCCGCTGCTGGCGGAGACCAACCACGAGGGCATCCAGGTGGACCGCTTCACGCAGGGCACCGACAGCCAGCTGGACGTGCTCTTCGTGGTCTCCAACACCACCACCATGGAGACGTACCAGCAGCGCCTGCGCAGCGCGATTCCGGGGTGGCTGGCCCGCGCCAGGGAGCTGAACGTGGACGTGCGCGTGGGCGTCACCAGCACGGGCCTGGTGCAGCGCCCGGGGCTGTGCGGCGGCGGCGCCAACGGCGGTGAGGCCGGCCGGCTCTTCCCGGTGGACGGCAGCCGCGCCCGCGTGGTGTCCGGCAACAGCGCCAACGCGGCGGCCACCATCCAGGCCAACCTGGACGTGGGCCTGTGCCACAACCTGGTGCAGGGCCTGGAGACGATGCGCCAGGGCCTGTCCGCCCCGCTGTCCGAGCAGGCCGACGACGTCCGCACCCCGCAGCCCAACGACGGCAACCTGGGCTTCACCCGCGCCGCGGCCCGCATGGCGGTGGTGGTGATGGCGGACGAGGACGACCACTCCGGCTTCGAGCCCGACAGCTACATCCAGTTCCTCCAGACGCTGAAGGGCACGGGCATGTCCCAGCGCAGCAACCTGCACGCGCTCATCCCCAACGGCTCCTGCTCCACCGCGAGCAGCAGCGCGGACCGCTTCGCCTCGGTGGCCAGGGGCACGGGCGGCACCGTGGGCTCCATCTGCGAGGGTGACTACCGCGGGTTCCTGGACCCCATCATCCAGCAGGCCGGCGAGCCCCAGGCGGACTTCCACCTGACGGCCACGCCGGACGGGACCGCGGAGATGAGCGTCCGGGTGAACGGCCGCACGCTGGGTGCGGACCAGTGGACCTACGACGCCGGCCGCAACGCGGTCATCTTCGCGGCGGGCTCCGTCCCCACCCCGGGCCAGTCCGTGGAGATCCGCTACCGCAGCATCTGCGCCGCCACCCCGTAGTCTCCCAGCCGGGAACGGGTTCGTGACGCAGCGCGGCCGGGCCGGTCCCTCAAAAGGGGGCCGGCCCGGTTCGCGTTTTTGGGGAGGCCCGGGCTTTTGAGATCCGCGCTGACGCGGCTATCGTCACTGCCGGAGTGGAAACGTTCGGCCGCTATGAATTGCTGCGCAAACTGGCCACCGGCGGCATGGGGGCGGTCTATCTGGCGCGGCAGAAGGGGCCGGTGGGCTTCCAGAAGCTGCTGGTGGTGAAGCGGCTGTTGCCCCACCTGTCGGAGGACGACGAGTTCCTCCAGATGTTCCTGGACGAGGCGCGCATCGCGGCGCTGCTCAACCACCCCAACATCGCGCAGATCTACGAGATGGGGGACGTGGACGGGCAGTACTACATCGCGATGGAGTACGTGCACGGCGAGCCGCTGGGCTCGCTGGTGCCGCGCGCGTCCGCGCACCCGGGCGGGTTTCCGCTGGGCCTGCGCTGCCGGATCATCGCGGAGGCGGCGGCGGGGCTGGACGCGGCCCACAACGCGCGCAGTCCGTCCGGCCGGAAGCTGTCGCTCATCCACCGGGACGTGTCGCCGCAGAACGTGCTGGTGGGCTTCAACGGCGGCGTGAAGCTCATCGACTTCGGCGTGGCGAAGGCGCAGGGCAAGCTGTCCCAGACGGTGGTGGGCACCATCAAGGGCAAGCACGCGTACATGTCCCCGGAGCAGGCGCGGGGTGAGCCGCTGGATGCGCGCTCGGACGTGTTCGGCCTGGGGACGGTGTTCTACGAGCTCTTGACGAACGGCCGCCTGTTCAAGCGCGAGACGGAGATGGCCACGCTCAAGGCCGTCGTGGGGCATAAAATCGTCCCGCCGTCGGAGGCGGTGCCGGGGATTCCGAAGTCGTTGGATCCCATCGTCTTCAAGGCGCTGGCGCGCAAGCGCGACGACCGGTTCTCCACCGCGGGCGAGCTGCAGCTGGCGCTGGAGGAGTTCCTCCAGCAGGAGAAGCTGCACGGCACCAGCGCGCACCTGGCCGCGTTCATGCGGGACGTGTACGCGGACGAGCTGGAGGAGGAGCGCTTCGCGGCCGAGCCGACGATGATCTACTTCGACCCGCGCCTGATGGCCCGGCCGGGCAGCCCCGCGAAGGCGCCGGCCTCCGGCGCGACGCCGTCCCCGGGCAAGGCGCAGGGGCCGGCGAAGACGCCGCCGCGAGCGCCGGAGCCGTCGGTGAGCCAGTCGTCGACGAAGGCCGCCGCGTCGCCGGAGGGCTCGGGCATGGGACCTTCAGCGGAGCGGACCTCGCGCACGAAGGAGAACTCCGGCCTGAGCCGCCCGGAGGCCCGGCCCGTGAGGACGCGGGAGAACACGGGCGTGAGCCTGGCGGACACGCGCCCCCTGCACGACGAGGACGCGAGCCGGCCCACGTCGAAGCACGAGGCCGTGCGCACGGAGCCGGGCCGGTCCTCCACTGCGAGGCACGAGGCCGTTCGCGCGGAGACCGGCCGCTCCTCCACCGCCCAGTTCGGCGCGGTGCGCGACGACGCCTCGAAGCCCGCCCGTGCGCCAGACGGCTCCACGGCCAGCCGCTCCGCCGCGAAGGCCGTGAAGGTCCCCGGGGAGACGACGGGCAGCCGCTCCGCCGCGAAGGCCGTGCGCGCGCCGGAGGACTCCGTCGGAGGCAAGGCGCCCGCGAAGCCGGGCCGCACCGAGGGCTCCGTGTCCTCCGCCCGCCGCCCCGTGCGCGGCGGCGGTCCCGACTCCGACAAGTAGCCGCGGCTACAGGCTGGCCAGGGCCACGCGGTACAGCGCGCGGTAGCCCATGCGCGGCGCCACTTCGAAGCGGTCCGCGTTGAAGATGTCGCGCATGAGCGCCTGGCCGTCCGGCGTGGACGGCAACCCCAGGAGCGCCGCCTCCAGCGCGGTCACCAGCGGCGCGGGCAGCCCCATGGCCACCGGCACGCCGTCGTTGGGGGCCTCATCCGTGTAGGCCAGCAGCTCGAACTTCGCGCCCATGCCCGGACCCAGCACGTCCTCCACGCCCGTGGTGAACGTGAGGCCGGTGGAGGCCGGCGGACAGAAGACGCTCGTCACCTGCGCCCTGCCCTCCAGCACCGCCTCCAGCGCGCCCTGGTACGAGCCCGTGAACTGCTGCGACACGAACGCGCGCGACGGCTCCAGCCCCTGCGTCTTCAGGAACGCGCTGGGCAACAGGTAGCCCGCCACCGAATCGCGGTCCACCCACGCCGCCGTGGCGCCCTTGAGCTTCTCCAGCGTC
>NZ_RAWL01000533.1:0-5249 GCF_003668885.1 Corallococcus sp. AB049A
GCGTGGCGGCGACGGCGGATGGGGTGCAGGCGGGGAGTTGGGCGCAGCAGGCTTCTTTCTACACGTCACCGGCTTCGGTGGCGCTGCTCATGCTGAACCTGCTGGACGGGCTGTTCACGCTGCTCTTCCTGCAACTGGGAGTGGCGGAGGAGCTCAACCCGGTGATGCGCGTGGCGTACGAGCAGTCACCGCTGCTCTTCATGTTCTCCAAGCTGCTCATCGTGAACGCGGGGCTGTGCCTGCTGTGCCTGCACCGCCGGCTCAAGGCCAGCCGCTTCGCCATCCGCGCGGGCGCCGTCGTCTACGCCATCATCGTCGTCTACCACCTGGCCTTCCTCACCCACCTGGTGAGTCACTGGCCCTTCGGGGCATGACGGCTTAGGGCCCAGTGAACGGTCCCCGGCGCGACAGGTAGGGGGTGCTTGCTTTTCACCTCCGGTCTGTCCCAGGCTTCCCCATAGCTCCGGCCTTCCAGGTTCGGGGGGGGACCATGAACATCACCGACGTCCGGGTGTTTCCGGTCGAAGAGGACAAGCTCAAGGCGTACGTCACCATCACCCTGGATCACTGCTTCGTCGTGCGCGACTTAAAGGTGATCCACGGCTCCACCGGGCTCTTCATCGCGATGCCCGCGAAAAAACGGAAGGACGGGACCTACAAGGACATCGCCCATCCGTTGAACGCGGACACGCGAAGCCAGATGGAGCGCGTCATCCTGATTGAGTACGAGAAACACCTTCACCAGGCGCAGAACGGGACGCTTGGCCCCGTGGCCGCGGAACTCGACTAACGAACTTCCCTTCGGGGCGCGCACAGGTTAGTCAGCGCCCCCATGCAGCCGTCGCGTGACTTCAAGGTGTTCGCCGGGAACTCCAACCCGGCGTTGGCGCAGCGCATCTGCGAGTACCTCCAGCGTCCCCTGGGCAAGGCGACGGTGGACACGTTTTCCGACGGGGAGATCCACGTCGAGATCGGCGAGAACGTGCGTGGACAGGACGTCTTCATCGTCCAGTCCACGTGCCCGCCGACGAACCACCACCTGATGGAACTGCTCATCATGTGCGACGCCCTCAAGCGGGCGAGCGCCGGCTCCATCACCGCGGTGATGCCGTACTACGGGTACGCGCGGCAGGACCGGAAGGTGGCCGCCCGCACGCCCATCACCGCGAAGCTGGTGGCGGACATGCTGGAGGTCGCGGGGGTCAACCGCGTCGTCTCCATGGACATGCACGCCGGGCAGATCCAGGGCTTCTTCAACATGCCCTCGGACCATCTCTATGGCTCGCCGGTGTTCCTGGAGGACATCCGCAAGCGCTTCCCGGAGTCGAGCGAGCTGGTCATCGTCAGCCCGGACGCCGGCGGCGTGGAGCGCGCGCGCGCCTACTCCAAGCGGCTGAACACGGGCCTGGCCATCATCGACAAGCGCCGCCCGCGCCCCAACGCCTCGGAGGTCATGAACCTCATTGGCGACGTGAAGGGCAAGGACGCCATCCTGGTGGACGACATGGTGGACACCGCGGGCACGCTCGCCCAGGCGGCGCTCGCGCTGAAGGACAAGGGCGCGCGCCGGGTGCTCGCGTACGCGGTGCACCCCATCCTCTCCGGCCCGGCCATCCAGCGCATCACCGACTCCGTCCTGGAGGAGGTCGTCTTCACGGACACGGTGCCGCTGGCGGCCAACGCCAAGGCGTGCCCGAAGATCCGCGCCCTGCAGACGGACGCCCTCTTCGGGGAGGCCATCGCGCGCATCCACCGCGCGGACTCGCTGAGCTCGCTGTTCGTCTAGGCACAAGTCCGCCCGGAAGCCGGGCGGCTTGACGAAGGACCCTTGGGGCTGGCATGTCCGGCCCCCTCCACCGGTTCCATGGGCCCGTCACACGGCCCGGGCGCCGTCTTCGGGGCCCACCATGGGGGTGGGATGCCGAGGGCGCCCAGGACGCCGGTGAACCCCGCAGTCCCCACTGAAAAGAGCTTTCTTCCATGGCCACCGACAAGAGCACCCTCGAAGCGCAGGCCCGCGACAACTCCGGCAAGGGCGTTGCCCGCCGCCTGCGTGCGTCCGGCCAGGTTCCCGCCGTCGTCTACGGCAAGCACCTGAAGGCGCCGATCCACATCTCCGTGGACCCCAAGGCCATGCGCGCGGCCATCAACACGCCGCACAAGCTGAACACGCTCATCCAGCTGAAGCTGGCGGGCAATGATCAGCAGGTCCTCCTGAAGGACTACCAGATGGATCCGCTGACCCGCGACATCCTGCACGCGGACTTCATCGCCGTGACCGACAAGGAGCAGGTCAAGGTGAACCTCCCCGTGGTGCTCACCGGCAAGGCCGCGGGCGTGGCGGACGGCGGTCTGCTCACCCAGATCCGCCGCAACCTGGAGGTCTGGGCGCTCCCCGGCGCCATCCCGCTCCAGATTGAAGTGGACGTCACCAACCTGAAGATCGCGGAAGCCATCCACGTCAACGACGTGAAGCTCCCCGAGGGCGTGTCCGTGAAGACGCACGTCAACTACACCATCGCGGTGCTCTCCGCGCCGGAAGCGGCGGAGGCGGCTCCGGCGGCGGCCGCGGCGGCTGCTGCTCCTGCGGCGGCGGGCAAGGCGGCTCCGGCGGGCGACGCGAAGGCGGCCCCCGCGGCCGCGGCGAAGGCCCCGGCGAAGAAGTAGTCCCCTTCCGCCGTCCGGTGTCTCCTTTCGCGGGGCGGGCCTCTTCCAGGGCCTGCCCCGCTGTCTTTTCCGGCCTCGCTTCGTGGGGCCTTGGGTTCGGAGCCTTCCATGAAGCTCATCTGCGGGCTGGGCAACCCCGGGCGCGAGTACGAGCGCCACCGCCACAACGTCGGGTTCATGGTGGTGGACGCGCTGCTCGCGCGCGCCCGCGCGGAGCTCACCCAGGACAAGTTCCAGGCGCGGGTGGGCCAGGGCAGCCTGGGCGGCGAGCGCATCCTCTTCGTGGAGCCGCAGACGTTCATGAACCTGTCCGGCCGCTCCGTGGCGGAGGCCGCGCGCTTCTACAAGGTCGCCGTGCAGGACGTGCTGGTGGTGCACGACGAGCTGGACCTGCCCTTCGGGAGGCTGCAGCTCAAGGCGGGCGGCGGCGCGGGCGGGCACAACGGCCTCAAGAGCATGGTGCAGTGCCTGGGCGAGGACGCCTTCATCCGCGTGCGGGTGGGCATTGGCAAGCCGGAGGGCCCCAACGCCAAGGAGCGCGTGGCGGGCTACGTCCTGTCCAACTTCGACGACGGTGAGCGCCGCCAGCTGGAGGAGCTCATTGGCAAGGCGGCGGACATGGCGGAGAGCTGGGTGCGGGACGGGCTCGCCACGGCGATGAACCGCCACAACCGCCGGGCCTGAAGCGCCGGCCGGCCGCTTGCCCTCCTCCCTTCGCTTGACTTTCCAGGAGGGGTCCTCTTAGAAGCCCCTTCCCCCGGAGTGCGTCCCACGCATTCTCCGGTGGATGTTCTTTCAAAGCTTCCCGTGTTCACGCACGGGCCAAGGCGCGACGGTGACGGGCGCGCGAGAGGATTTCCCGTCCCCGGTGGTGGCCTTCGAGGGCTACCGGCCGTTTCCCCGCTCTCCGGATGGTCCGGAGGGCACTCGACCCCAAGGGGAGAGAAACATGGCAGAGACGCAGGCCGCCAAGCGGCTTCGTGAGTACGAGACCATCTTCCTGGTCAAGCCGGACCTGACCGACGACAACGTGGACAAGCTGAAGGAGCGCGTCCGCGGCATCGTTTCGCGTGAGGGCGGCAAGGTCCTCCGCTTCACGGTGTGGGGGAAGAAGAAGACCCTGTTCCCCGTCGCCAAGCAGCCGCGCGCCATCTACGTCCACACCAGCTTCCTGGGTGACGGCAAGCTGGTGGCGGAAATCGAGCGCAACCTGCGCAACATCGACGAGGTCACCCGCTACATCTCCGTGAAGATCGCGGACGAGGTGGACCCCGAGTCGCGTCCGGTGCTCGAGGACCTGAAGCTGGCCGGCGACGTCGAGGAGACCCGTCCGGGCGCTCCCGCCGAGCGCGAGGGTGGCGGCTTCCGGAGCGAGGCCCCGGAGTTCGCGGCTGTCGATTCGGAAGAGGATTCCCCGGAGGAGGCGTAAGCCTCTTCTGACGGGTCATTCCCCCAACCTTCCAGGAAACGAGAACGTTCATGAGCAACGGCATGGATAGCAAGCAGGGCGCGGGCGCTTCCCGCGGCCCCGGTGGTGGCGGTGGCGGCTACGGCGGCGGTTCGCGCGGTGGCGACCGTGGCGGTGATCGCGGCGGTGACCGCGACCGTGGTGGTGATCGTGGCGACCGCGGCGGCATGGGCGGCGACGACGACAAGCGCGGTGGTCGCGGCTTCGGCCGCAAGAAGGTCTGCCGGTTCTGCGCGGAGAAGAACGCGTCGGTGGACTTCAAGGACCAGGCGACGCTGAAGTACTTCGTCACCGAGCGCGGCAAGATCATCCCCCGCCGCATCTCCGGCAACTGCGCGAAGCACCAGCGTGAGGTGGCGGTGGCCATCAAGCGCGCCCGCGGCATCGCGCTCCTCCCCTACAACGCAGTGGTCGGCTAGTCGCCGGTCCGCAACACAGGAGACAGAAACATGAAGGTCATTCTGCGTGAGGACATCGACAACCTCGGCAAGTCCGGCGAGCTCGTCACGGTGAAGGACGGCTTCGGCCGCAACTTCCTGCTGCCGCGCAAGAAGGCGGTCCTGGCCAGCGAGCAGAACCTGCGTCAGCTGGAGCACGAGAAGTCCGTGCAGACGGCGCGCAACGCCAAGCTGAAGGGCGCCGCCGACGAGCAGGCCAAGAAGCTGGGCGCCGTCAAGGTCACCATCAAGCGCAAGGTGGGCGAGCAGGACAAGCTGTTCGGCTCCGTCACGGTGCTGGACATCGCCGAGGCGCTCGCGGCCCAGGGCCAGCAGGTGGATCGCCGCCAGCTGCACCTGGCCGAGCCCATCAAGTCGCTGGGCAGCTACGACGTGGAGCTGCGCCTGCACCGCGAGGTGACGGCGAAGATCAAGGTCGACGTGGTGGCCGAGTAGTCCACCGCTTCACCTGAAGCGCTCCATCGCTTCAAGCAAGAGGGCCGTCCGGGCAACCGGGCGGCCCTTTTCGCGTCTGGCGGGCCCTGTTGCGTCCGCTTCGCGCCGCGCCCGGTCCGTTCCACGGCATCCGCGTGGAGCCAGCGCGTCCCCCGTGGGTATCTCCTGTTTCTTATACACATCTCCGAGCCCACGAGACCTGAGCCTATATCGTATGCCGT
>NZ_RAWL01000534.1:0-5210 GCF_003668885.1 Corallococcus sp. AB049A
TCCGAGAGGGGGACCCCTCGGGGGAGGGGTTGAGTTACTGGGAGCGCGTCGAGGGGGCGCGCTCCCAGTATTTTTTTTGTGCATCGACCTGGAGGTCCGGGCTGCCGTGGCGCCTGGAGTTCCTACCCGCCGGAGACGACCCGCAGACCTTCGCGAGGCGCCTTCGTGGCGCCGGGCAGCTCCAGGACGTGGGCGCCTTCGGCTTCGAAGAGCTCGCGGATCCACGGGTGGCAGGTGAAGGCGAGGACCTGGTGGGCCTCCGCCATCCTCGCGAAGAGGCGCACCGCGCCCCGGGCCCGTTCTGGATCGAAGTTCACCAGCACGTCGTCCGTGATGAGTGGCAGCGTGCCCCGCGTCTCTCCGAAGTCGCGGATGACGGCCAGACGGAACGCGAGGAACAGCTGCTCTCGCGTGCCCCGGGACAGCTGCTCCGCGCTCCAGTCCCTCGCGCCGTCACTCACCCGCAGCTCTCGCGCGTCGCCCGCCGGGATGAAGACGCGGCGGTAGCGTCCCGCCGTCAGCTCGGAGAACAGCTCGCTCGCCAGCTGGATGACGCGGGGCTGCTGTTCCTCCTCGAACCTGCGGCGCGCCCGTCCCAGCAGTGCCAGCGTCAGCCGGTCCGCCGCGTAGCGCGTGGCCAGCTCCGCCGCCTTCGCCCGCAGCGTCTCCTCCTGGATGCGCAGCCGCGACACCAGGTCGTCGTTCTCCCACTGCGACAGCTGCGTCTTCAGGCTGCCCTGCTCGGTGAGCACCGCCTTGTGCCGCTCGCCTTCCTCCCGGTGACGCTCGCGCAGCGTGGCGAGCTGTTCCTTCAGGCCCGGCTCTCCGCCCGCCGCGTGCGCCTCCTCGTGCGCCGCGTTCTCTCCCAGGCCGGTGAGCGCCTGCACGCGCTGGACGTGCTCGCGCACCCGGGCCGTCAGCTCCGCGTACCTTCGCGCCTGCACCGCGCGGCGGCGGAAGGTGGCCTCGTCCTGGCAACCGCCTTCCGCGAGCAGCGCCTCCCACGCCTGGTCTTCATCCAGCGCCAGCTGGTCCAGCCGCGCCTTCTCCGCCAGCAGCTCTCCGCGCTGGCCGTCCAGGTGGCGTTGATCCGCTGCCCGCGAACGCACCTCCTCCAGCGCCACGGACACGCGCGCGGCCACCGTCTCCGCGGGCCCCGGGGGCAGGCCCGCCGCATGTGCTTCTTGCAGCAGCCGCGCCGTCACGGCTTCGCACGCGGCCTCCGCCACCGTGAACTCCTCTTCGTCCGTGCGCAGGTCCAACAGCCGCTGCCGCAGCGACGCGGCATCCAGCCACAGCGTCAGCGCGGACGCCGCGGAGAGGGCTTCCGGGAAGCGGCGCGACACCAGGAACGCCATCCACTCCTCACGCAGGACCTCCTCGCGCTGGCTCGCGCGCAGCCGTGCCTCCTCCACGCGCTGGTCCTCGCGCACCGCCGCGTCCCAGGCCGTGCGCAGCGTGTCCTCTTCACGCATCAACAGCTCGCGCCGCTCCGCCTGTGTCAGCAGCTCCGCGAGCTGTGACTCCTGCGCGGCCAGGTCCGACAGCGACGCGCCCGGGGACAGCCCCGCCGCGCCGGACGCGTGCAGCAGCTCCCGCTGGAGCAGCTCCTCGCGCGCGCTCAGCGCCGCTTGCGCCGAACGGAAGCGCTCCTCCTCCTGCTGCCTCCAGCGGTGCCGCGCCGCCTGCGCCTCCAGGCTGGCCTTGCGCGCCGTCTCCACGCGGTGGCGCACGAACAACAGCAACCCCACCAGCAGCAGGCCGCCCACCGCGCACAGCACGCCCACCGTCGGACCCGCGAGCCACCCCGCGAGCGCCGCGAACCCCAGCGCCACGATGGCCGCCGCCACCACCCACGACTGTGGCAGCAACGAGCGCATGGGCACCGCGTCCGTGGGCGCACGCACGCCGTCCATCTGGCGGCGCTGCTCCATCCGCTGCTCGGCCAGCCGCTCCAGGTCCCCGCGCACCGCGCGCATCCGCCCCACCGCCGTCTGACGCTGCCGCACCTGCGCGGGCCGCGCCTCGGGCAGGGACTCCAGCTCCGCCAGGACCCGCGTCAGCGACGTCTCCAGCCGTGCCCGTTCCTCGCGCGTGCGCGTCTGATCCGCCTCCGCCTGCGCGAGCGCCGCGTCCGCCGCGTCCAGCCGGGCCGCGAGCGATTCCAGCTCCCCGCGTGCCCTCGCGCCCAGGTCCAGCGCGAGCAGCCCGCCCGCGTCCACCTCGAGCCCCAGCTCTCCCAGCGACTGCTCCAGCTGCCGCCGCCGCGACGTGAGCGCCGCCCTGCGCGCGGGCAATCCGCGAAGCTGCTCGGAGTGTCCCGAGTACGTGGCCAGCGCGGTGCGCAGGGACTCCGCGCGCTCGCGCACGGGCCATGGGGCCGTCAGCCGCTCCCGTGCTTCTTCGATGGGCGCCAGCCGCTCATGCAGCTGCGCCTGCTGGGCCCGGTACGTCTTGCGCCGCTGGAGCACGTCCTCCAGCCGCGTCTCCGCGCCCGGTGGAAAGGTGTCCAGCACCGGCAGCGTGGCCAGCTCCGCCCGGTCGCGCGCGAGCACCGCCAGGTCCCCCAGCGCGGAGTCCAAGCGCGAGGCGCGGTCCAGCGCGGACTCGGTCTGCTTGCGCGCCACCTCCAGCGCGTGGCCCTCCGCGATGCACTCCTCCAGCCGGTCCCGCGTGGAGAAGTAGAGCGCGGGCCGGTCCCCCGCCTCTCGCAGCTTCTGCTGCACCTCCTCCAGGTCCTTCATCACCAGGTTCAGTTCCTTCTTCTGGCCGCGCGGCAGGTACAGCGCCTCGGAGTCCTTCGTCAGCCGCTCCACCGCCTCCGGCAGCCGCCGAGCGCCCTGCATGCCCGCGGCGAACAGCGCCTCCGACACGCCGCGCTGCTTCGCGAGCCGCTGGAACGACGACAGCTCATCCAGGCGGAAGGCGAACACCTCGAAGAACAGCTCGCGCGGCACGTCCGCCAGCGCCTGGTCCAGCAGTGTCTCCGGCAGCGGCTGCCCGTCCGGGCCGCGCACCGTGAGCGTGCCCTCCGACGCGCGCTTGCCGCCGTGGCGGTGCACCACCAGCGGGCCGGAGGCCGTGTCCAGCCACAGCTCGCCGCCGAAGAGCGCGCCCTCCGGTTCGTAGCGCTCCGGCTGGCCGCGCTTCTCGAAGCCGAACAGCACGCCGCGCAGGAACGCGAGCAGCGTGCTCTTGCCCGCCTCGTTCGGGCCGTACAGCAGCGTGAGCCCCGGCCCCGGCGTCCCCGAGTAGCCCCGGAAGTGCCCGAAGCCGTCCACCTGGAAGCGGGTGATGCGCAGGCCCGGCTTCATGACGTCTCCTCGTGGAGCTGCTCCACGCCACGTTGCCCCGCCTGCGCCACCAGCTCCGGCCGGGGCGCCTCCAGCGCGTCCACGCCCAGCCGCTTGAGCCGCTGTCCCAGCGTCGTCAGGTCCTCGTCGTCCCACAGCGACGCGAGCGCCGCGTCGTCGTGGGACAGCGCCTCCGCCTCTTCCAGCAGCGTGCCCAGGAAGCCGCCCCCGGCGCGCACCGCCTCCAGGTCCACCTCCGGCCGGCTGCCATCGCGCAGCGACTCCAGCAGCACCGGTGGATGCGCCCGCGCCAGCCTTTCGCGCAGGTCCGCCTCCAGCTGCGTCCTGGCGCCGGGCCTCGCGAGCTCCCGGTGCAGCGGGCCGCGTCCGGCCAGCGTGAGGCGCACCGCGTGCCCGTCGAAGTCCTGCGCGCAGCGCGACTCCACCACCTCCGAGGCCACCGCCTGGAGCATGTCCAGCGACGTGACGCCCGACAGCGGCACGTCCAGCCGGTGCCAGCGCACGCGGTCCACCGGCACGAAGCGCCTGCGCGCGATGCCGTCCTCCACGTCCACCACCACGCAGCCGCGCTCACCGGTCTCATGCACGTGGCGGCCCTGCGGGTTGCCCGGGTACACCGCCACGCCGCCCCCCGGCAGCAGGTGCTCCGCGCGCGTGTGCACGTGGCCCAGGGCCCAGTAGTCCAGGCCGCCGGCCGCCAGGTCCGCGGCCGTGCACGGCGCGTAGTTCGCGTGGCCCGCGTCGCCGCCCAGGTTCGCGTGCAGCAGGCCCACGCTGAAGTGCTCGCCGGTGCGGCGGAATCGCGCGGACAGGTTCTCGCGCACCTCCACGTCCGGATAGGACACGCCCTGCACGTGGCACAGGCGCCGGCCCTCGCGCCGCACCTCCACGTCCTCCCACCGCGGGCCGAACACCTTCACCGACGCGGGCAGCCCCAGCGTGCCGGTGTCTCCGCTCAGCGGATCATGGTTGCCGTGCACGATGAAGGTCTGGATGCCCGCGCGGTCCAGCCGCGCCAGCTCCGTGCGCAGCGCCAGCCGCGCGCGCACCGAGCGGTCCTTCACGTCGAACAGGTCCCCGGCCAGCAGCAGGAACGTCACGCGCTCGCGCAGGCACACGTCCACGATGCGGGCCAGGGCCTGGAAGGTGGACTGCTGGAAGCGCTCCAGGAGCGGGCCGTGCGTGGCCACTCCCCGGAACGGCGTGTCCAGATGGAGATCCGCGGCGTGCACGAAGGAGAAGCGCATCGTGCCGGCACCGTACCCGAGTCCTGACGCCTCCCCGACTTTCCCGCCCCCCAGGGTGATCCGCCGGTGGACACCGCACATGTCCTCCGGTCCCAGACGGTGTTCATCGCTGGAAACCCGGCACGTCGGACGCGCTGGCGGTGAAGCTTCAAGGAGAGGGGCGCGGGCGCGCCACCAGGGCCCGCCCGCGCCGTCCCGGACCTCAAGGCCTAGCGGGTAGGCTCGGGGACCGAGCCGCCCGTGCTCCCGGTGTCGGTGTTGCTGCCGGACGAGCCCATGTCGTCGCTGGAGCCCGGAGTCATGGAGCCGCCGGTGTCGGAGCCACCGGAGCCCTCCATGCCGGAGCCGCCCATGCCCGCGTCACCGGCGCCGCCCATGCCCGCGTCACCGCCGCCACCCGTGCCACC
Source organism: Corallococcus sp. AB049A (assembly GCF_003668885.1). Taxonomy (NCBI): domain Bacteria; kingdom Pseudomonadati; phylum Myxococcota; class Myxococcia; order Myxococcales; family Myxococcaceae; genus Corallococcus; species Corallococcus sp. AB049A. The sequence continues at coordinate 4,969 of NZ_RAWL01000534.1, forward strand.
CGCGTCGTAGCCGGAGCCGCCCATGCCCTGGTCCATCGTCGAACCCGCGCCCTGGCTCGTGCCCGTGCCCTGCTCCTGCTGCCCGGCGCCCATGCCAGGCTCGGAGGCGCCCTGCGAGCCCTGCATGCTTCCGGAGCCTCCCGTGCCGCCGCCGCCCTCCTGCGAGCGTTCCTTGCTCTGGCACCCGGTCAGGGCCATCGCGCCCGCCACCGCCCCCAGCCTTGGGTTCGTCACACCAACAC
>NZ_RAWL01000535.1:0-5194 GCF_003668885.1 Corallococcus sp. AB049A
GGTTCGGAGGTGCGTCCGGGCCGCCCTGCTCGCGCTCGAGCTTGCGGTAGATGGTGCGCGCGGCGATGCCCAGCAAGCGGGCGGCGAGCGTCTTGTCCCCCCGGGTGTGGCGCAGGGTCTCGTGGATGACGCGCCTTTCAATCTCCTCCATGGGCGTCCCGATGGGGATGACCAGCTGTCCGGCGGAGCCCAGCGGCCCCTTGCGCACGGACTCCGGCAGGTCGGTGGCCTCCAGCACGTCCGTGCGGGCCAGCACCACGGCGCGCTCCACGGCGTGCTCCAGCTCTCGCACGTTGCCCGGCCACGCGTAGTTCTCCAGCACGTTCAGGGCGTCCGGAGAGAAGCCGCGCAGCACCTTGCCGTTCTTCGCGGAGAAGCGGCGCAGGAAGGCCTCCGCCAGCAGCGGGATGTCCTCGCGGCGCGACGCGAGCGCGGGCACGCGGATCTCCACCACGTGCAGGCGGTAGTAGAGGTCCTCGCGGAAGCGCCCTTCGGCGACCTCCTTCTGCAGGTCCTTGTTGGTTGCGGCGACCAGCCGCACGTCCACCTTCACCGTCTGCGTGCCGCCCAGCCGCTCCAGCTCTCCCTCCTGGAGCACGCGCAAGAGCTTCACCTGCGCGGAGAGGGGCATCTCGCCCACCTCGTCCAGGAAGAGGGTGCCGCCGTGGGCGCGCTCGAAGCGGCCCTCGCGCCGGGAGACGGCGCCGGTGTACGCGCCGCGCTCCACGCCGAAGAGCTCCGCCTCCAGGATGCTCTCCGGGATGGCGCCGCAGTTGACGGCGACGAAGGCCTGCTTCGCCCGGGCGGAGTGCTCATGCAGCGCGCGGGCGGCCAGCTCCTTGCCGGTGCCGGATTCGCCCAAGAGCAGCACGGTGGCGGTGGAGGGCGCGGCCTGGCGGATGGTGTCCAGCATGGCGCGGAAGGCGGGGGACTGGCCCACCATGGCGCGCCCGCCCGCGGGGTTGATCTCCGCGAGCTTCGCCTTGAGTGAGGTGTTCTCCTGGACGAGCGCCTGCTTCTCCAGCGCCTTCTGCACGGCCTTCACCAGGGCGTGGCGCTTGAGGGGCTTGGTGATGAAGTCGTAGGCGCCGTCCTTCATGGCGGCCACGGCCGTCTCCACCGTGCCGTAGGCGGTCATCAGCACCACCTCCACGTCCGGACGGATGGCGCGGCTGGCCTTGAGCAGCTCCTGGCCGTCCATGCCGGGCATCATCAGGTCGGTGACCATGACGCTGACCTCGGGGCGCCGGAGCATCTCCAGCGCCTCCGTGCCCTGCGCGGCGGACAAGGTGGCGAAGCCTTCCCGCTGGAAGATGCGGGCGACGGAATCAAGGTTGGCGCGGTCGTCGTCGACGACCAGGACCGTGGGAGATGTCATGGGAGTACGGGGCCTCTCTCAACACGGCCCTGCAATCCCCATTCCCTTCAAGCCCCCTCTTCGTCCGGCTCCAGGGGCCCGCCGCCCATGCGGCCAATGTCCTCGCGCTTCACCTTGTCCACGTTGAAGCGGCGGGCGCTGGCCAGCATGCGGCTGACGGTGGAGTCGAAGGTGGGAGGCGGGCCGTCCTTGCGGAAGCGCAGGAAGTTGAGCCGGGCGACGACGAAGTTCTTGAGGTAGGGGCTCTGGAGGCCGCGCTCCTTCAGCGCGTTGACGACGGCGACCACCGCGTCGTCCAGTTCCAGGAGCCGGTCCGCCTGGGCGTCGCGGATGGCGATGGCCTCCGCCAGCGGCACGTCCTGGAAGCCGTCCACCACCTTGACGAAGGGGTGGTAGGCGCCCGCGGAGAAGCGGGGGCGCTTCTCGTAGGCGGCGCCCAGGGTGAGGAAGGAGGGCTCCTCGAAGAGGTGGGCGAAGGCGGACTCCTTGCCCGGGCGGTTCGCGCCCACGAGGCCCCGCGCCATGCGGATGACCTCCAGCGAGCGCTCCTTCAGGTTGTGGGCCTTCTCCGTGTTGAGGGCGAGGATTTGATAGGCCACGTCCTCGTCCGGCAGGAGCAGGGCGACGATGGACTTCGCGCCCAGCAGCTTGCTGGCGTTGAGGCGGTGGTTGCCGTTGGGCGTCCAGTAGCGGCCGTCCACGCGCACGGCGATGACGGGGTCCAGGAAGCGGTCCAGGCGCTCCATGGCGGTGGCGAGCCGCTTGACGTGGGGCTCGGACAGGTCGCGCTGGTAGGGCGTGGGCTCCACCTTGTCGATGGGGAGCACGGCGAAGACGACGGGGTGTCCGCCCAGCGGGTCGCGGTAGACGGACAGCACCTCGCCGCCGTCCTCGCGCACGGCCTGGAGGAGGGCGTCGGGGAAGGCCACGGACTCGCTCGCGACCTCCGCCGCGCTCAGGCCCCGCGACTTCGGTTCGGCCTTCTTGCGGCGCGGCTTGCGCGGCGTGGCCGACTTGGAGCGGGGGGCAGCGGACTTGCGGGCGGACTTCGCGGCCATGCGGGGCGGACCTCCTGCCGTGGGAAAGAGGTCCGCGAGCCTAGGCGACCGCGTGGCGCTGGCTACGCGCCGGAGACCGTGAGCTGTCGGAAGCGGACAGTGGGCGCGCCCACGCTGCCGCCCCGGAACTGCAGGTCGCTGCCCACCGCGTCCACGTCCTTCAGCATCTGGAGCAGGTGGCCCGCGACCGTCACCTCCTGCACGGGGTGCGTCAGCTCACCGTTCTCGATCCAAAGGCCGTTGGCCCCGCAGGACATGTCCCCGGACACCGGATCCGCGCCGTGGCCCAAAAGCGCCGTGACGTAGAGGCCCTGGGGCACCTCGCGGATCAGCTCCTCCGGCGTCTTCGTGCCCTTCTCCAGGTAGAGGTTCGTGGTGCCGATGCCCGGCAGCGCGCTGTAGCCGCGCGACGCGTTGCCCGTGGTGCGCGCCTTCGCCTTGCGCGCGGTGAAGGCGTCGTAGAGGAAGCCGGACAGCACGCCCTGATCCAGGATGGGCGTGCGGCGCGTGGGGACGCCCTCGCCGTCGAAGGGCGCGGTGGCCAGGCCCCGGGGCAAGAGGCCGTCATCCACCAGCGTGACGTGCTTGCCCGCGAGCCGCTTGCCCAGGTGGGGCGCGAGCACGCTGGACTGCTGGTAGACGGCGTTGCCGTTGGCGGCCTGGGACAGGTTGCCCACGAAGCTCGCGGCCACCAGCGGGTCGAACACCACCGGCACCTGCTGCGTCTTCACCGGCTTCGCGCCCAGCATGCGCACGGCGCGCTTCGTGGCCTCGCGGCCGATGGACTCCGGGGACTCCAGGTCGTCCAGGAAGCGCTTGTAGTCCAGCCAGTAGCCCGTCTGGAGCTGCCCGTCCTGGGACGCCACCGGCACCGCGACCAGGTACACGTACGTGCCGGAGTAGCCGCCGGACGCGCCCTCGCTGGAGGCCAGGTACACCTCCGCCACGAAGTCGCCCGCGGACACGGAGTCGAAGGTGACGACGCGCGTGTCCTGCGCCCGGCCCGCGCGCTCCGCCTCCAACGCCGCCTGTATCTTCCAGTCCCCGGGCAGGTTCGCGACCTTGGGGTCGAAGAGGATGCCGGTGTCTCCGCGCTTGCCCAGGTCCTTCGCGCCGGGCAGGCCGTTGAGCTTGTTGGGCGCGGCGGCCTCCGCCAGCTGCACGGCCAGGTCCGCCACGCGCTCCAGGCCGGCGGGGGTGAAGTCGGACGTGTACGCGAAGCCCAGCCGGTCCTTCACGATGACCCGGATGCCCAGGCCCTTGCTGGTGGCCTCCGTCAGGTCCTCGATCTGCCCTTCGCGGACGCGCACGCTGCTGTTGCGGCCCACCTCCAGGTACGCCTCCGCCTGCTTCGCGCCCTTCTTCACGGCGCGCTGGACGACCTTCTTCGCGAGCTGTTCGTAGTTCACGGTAGTCCTCAGCCGACCTTCGTTCCGCCCACGGTCACGTTGTCGATGCGCACGGTGGGCAGGCCCACGCCCACGGGCATCATCTGCCCGTCCTTCACGCAGACGCCCATGCCGGGGTCCGGCATCGGGTCGCAGCCCACGCGGGTGATGTTCTTCAGCGCCTCCGGCCCCACGCCAATCAGGATGGCGTTCTTCACCGGGCGGCCCAGCCTGCCGTCTTCAATCTGGTAGGCCTCGCTGACCTCGAAGACGAAGTTGCCGTTGCTGATGTCCACCTGGCCTCCGCCGAAGGTGGCGCAGTACAGCCCGCGCTTCACCTCCTTGAGGATGTCCTCCGGCGCGTGGTCTCCGGGCGCCAGGAAGGTGTTCGTCATGCGCGGCAGGGGCAGGCTCCTGAACGACTCGCGCCGGCCGCTTCCCGTGGAGCGCTGGTTCATCAGCTTCGCGTTGAGCTGATCATAGAGGTAGCCCTTGAGGACGCCGTTCTCGATGAGGACCTTGCGCTCGCCCGGCACGCCCTCGTCGTCGATGTTGATGGAGCCGCGCGCGCTGGACACCGTGCCGTCGTCGATGACCGTCACCAGGTCGGAGGCCACCTTCTCCCCCAGCTTGCCCGCGAACAGGGACGTGCCCTTGCGGATGAAGTCCGCCTCCAGGCCGTGGCCCACCGCCTCGTGCAGCAGGATGCCGCTCCAGCCCGGCGCCAGCACCACCGTCTGCGGCCCGGCCACGCAGTCCACCGCGCCCAGCGTGGCGATGGCCTGGCGCGCGGCCTCCTCCGCCACGGACTCCGGCGTCACGCCGTCCCAGTAGCTGAAGGACACCCGGCCGCCGCTGCCGTACATGCCGGTGCGCCGCTCGCCGTTCTTCCCCAGCGCCACCACGTGCACGCTCATGCGGGACTGGTCCTGCGTGTCCTCGCTGAAGCGGCCGGTGGTGTTGGCCACGGCGATACGGCGCGTCTGATCCACGTAGGACGCGTTGACCTGCTGGATGCGCGAGTCGAAGGCGCGGGCCGCGGCGTCCGCGCGGGTGAGCAGCGCCGTCTTGCGCGCCACCGCCACGTCCTCCAGCGGCTGGCCCACCCGGTAGTGGCTGGGCACCGGGACGCGCTTGATGGGCCAGGCGCGCTCGGAGCCGCCGCCCTGGGCAATCATCGCCGCGGTGCGCGCGGCGCGGACGAGCGCGGCCTCCTCCCAGTCGTCGGAGTAGGCGTAGCCCACCTTGGCCCCGGCGATGACGCGCACCCCCACGCCCTGGACCAGGCCCACCTGCGCGCTGCGGATGCGCTGCTCCTCCAGCACCACGGCGGTGGTGGACGTGCGCTCCACGTACACCTCCGCGAAGTC
>NZ_RAWL01000536.1:0-5187 GCF_003668885.1 Corallococcus sp. AB049A
GCCCCAACCCGGCCCCGGCCAGGCGCTCGTGCGCATCCACGCCGTCTCCCTCAACTACCGCGACCTCATCATCGCCCGCGGCACCTACCCGGGCCTCAAGCTCCCCCTCATCCCCTGCTCCGACGGCGCCGGGGAGGTCGTCGCCGTGGGCTCCGGCGTGTCCCGCGTGAAGCCCGGGGAGCGCGTCGCCCCCACCTTCTTCCAGGTCTGGACCGACGGCGAGCGCACCCCGGAGCGCGTCGCCCATGCGCTCGGCGGCAGCGTCCCCGGCGTGCTCGCCGAATACGTCTGCGTGGACGCCGAAGGGCTCGTGCACCTGCCGGACTGGCTCTCCTACGAGGAGGGCTCCACCCTCCCCTGCGCCGCCGTCACCGCGTGGAACGCGCTCGTCCCCCAGGGCGGCCTCAAGCGCGGCCAGTCCGTGCTCGCGCAGGGCACCGGCGGCGTGTCCATCTTCGCCCTCCAGTTCGCCCGGCTCCTGGGGGCGCGCGTCCTCATCACCTCCAGCCAGGACGACAAGCTCCAGCGCGCGAAGCAGCTGGGCGCGCAGGGGCTCATCAACTACCGCCAGACGCCGGACTGGGAACAGGAGGTCCTCACCCTCACCGGCAACCAGGGCGTGGACCACGTGCTGGAGGTGGGCGGCGCGGGCACCCTGCCCCGCTCCGTCGCGGCCACCCGGGAGGGCGGCCACATCGCGCTCATCGGTCTGCTCACCGGCGCCCCCGGCAAGCCGGACACCACCGCCACCAGCACCCGGCGCCTGCGCGTCATCAGCACCTACGTGGGCAGCCGCGAGATGTTCGAGGACATGCTCAAGGCCATGTCGCAGGAGAAGACCCGGCCCGTCATCGACCGCGTGTTCCCCTTCGCCCAGGCTCGCGAGGCGCTCCAGTACATGGAGTCCGGCGGCCACTTCGGGAAGATCGTCATCACCCTGTGAGGCCGGGCTCTGGCGCGCAGGTGACAGGCGCCGTCAGAAAGCCGCCCACCCCCGCCCTGTCTCCGGCGTAACGTCCCGCGCGTCCCCAGCACCGAAAGGGTCCGCGCATGCGCCGCCTGTTGCCCCTCCTGCTGCTGATGCTGATGCCGGCGCTGCCGGCACTCGCACAGCAGCCGCCTCCAGACGCCTCCCGCTTCTTCCCGTACGCGCTGAAAACCACGCAGCTGCCCAACGGGCTCACCGTGGTGCGCGTGCCGTTCAACTCGCCCGGCATCGTCGCGTACGTGACGGCCGTGCGCGTGGGCTCGCGCAACGAGGTGGAGCCCGGCCGCACCGGCTTCGCCCACTTCTTCGAACACATGATGTTCAAGGGGACGAAGGCGAACCCGGAGGGCCAGCGCGAGCGCATCCTCGGCGGCTTCGGCTTCGACGACAACGCGTTCACCACCGACGACATCACCGTGTACCAGGTGTACGGCCCCTCCGCAGGCCTGGAGAAGCTCATCGCGCTGGAGGCGGACCGCTTCCAGAACCTGGAGTACTCCGAGCCCGCCTTCCAGACGGAGGCGCTCGCCGTCCTGGGCGAGTACCACAAGAACGCCGCCGGCCCGGACCTCAAGCTGGAGGAGTCCCTGGTGAAGACGGCCTTCACCCGCCACACGTACCAGCACACCACGCTGGGCTTCTACGAAGACATCCAGGCCATGCCCAAGGCGTACGCGTACAGCCGCGCGTTCTTCGAGCGCTGGTACACGCCCTCCAACACGACCCTCTTCATCGTCGGTGACTTCAACGACGCGCAGGTCCTCGCCCAGGTGACCCAGGCCTACGGCGGCTGGCAGCGCAAGCCCACCAGCGTCATCATCCCCACGGAGCCCGAGCAGACGTCACCGCGCTCCGTCCACGTGGACTGGCCGCAGCCCACGCAGCCGCGCCACGTGCTCGCGTGGCACACACCCGCCGCGCGCGCGGACACGCCGGACGCCGCCATCCAGTCCATCCTCGCCGAGTACCTCGCGGGCGACACCAGCCCCGCCTACAAGGAACTGGTGCTGGAGAAGCAGTACGCGGAGTCCATCAACGTCTACACCACGCCCCACCGCGACCCGTACCTCTTCCCCATCGACGTCACCCTGCAGGACGAACAGCACCGCGCCGCCGTGGACGCCGTGCTGCGCCGCGAGGTGACGGCGGTGACGGGCGCCCCGGTGGACCCCGTGCGCCTCAGGGCCATCCAGGACCACCTGCGCTACGGCCTGCTGATGGACCTGGAGACGCCGCGTGACGTGGCCATCGACCTGGCGCTCTACGCGGGCGTGATGGGCCGCCCGGACGCGCTCGCCAGCTACCTGAAGCAGCTGGGCAGCGTGACGCCCCAGCAGCTCACCCTGTTCGCGAGGAAGTACTTCAAGGACTCCAACCTCACCGTCCTCACCCTCACCCCCAAGGCCGTCGCCGCCGGAGGGACGCCGTGATGAAGACCCGCGCCACCGTGCCGCTCATCCTGGCCGCCGCGCTGTCACTCGCGGCCTGCGCCCACAAGCCGCCTCACGGGGAGCCTCCGCCCCCGCCGCCTCCGCCCCCCACCGAACCGGGCGACGTGCCCGCGGTGCCGCTGAACGAGCCGCCGCCGATGCACCTGGTGGTGCAGGCCCGGGCGGACACGCCCATCGTCAGCCTGCGGCTCGTGTTCCACACGGGCTCCATTGACGACCCGAAGGGCAAGGAGGGCCTCACCGCCCTCACCGCGAAGCTGATGGCGGAGGGCGGCACGCAGCGGCTTTCCGCCGCGCAGCTCTTGGAAGCGCTCTACCCCATGGCCGCCGAGCTCAAGGTCGTCACCGACAAGGAGATGACCACCCTCTCCGGCCGCGTCCACCAGGACTTCCTGCCCGCGTTCCTCATCCTCTTCACGGACACGCTGCTCCAGCCGCGCTTCGACCCCGCGGAGTTCGAGCGCCTGCGCGCCAACGCGCTCAATGCCGTGCGCAACGGCCTGCGCAGCGAGGACGACGAGACGCTGGGCAAGGTGGGCCTGGACGCGCTCATCTACGCGGGGCACCCGTACGCCCACTACACCGGCGGCACCGTGCAGGGGCTCCAGTCCCTCACGCTGGAGGACGTGAAGGCGCACGCGCGCCGCGTCTTCACGCAGGACCGGCTGGTCATCGGGCTGGCCGGCCCGGTGGACGCGAACCTGCAGCAGACCATGACGTCGCGCCTGAGCGGGCTGCCCGCCAAGGGCGCGCCCCGGGTGGCGCTGCCCACGGTGAAGTCGTCCGCGGGGCGTGCGCTCATCCTCCAGAAGCCCACGCTCTCCACCGCCGTGAGCATGGGCTTCGTCACGCCGATGCGCCGCGGGGACCCGGACTTCTTCCCGGTGGCGTTCGCGCTGTCCAACCTGGGCGAGCACCGGCAGTTCATCGGCGTGCTCTTCAACGAACTGCGCGAGAAGCGCGGCCTCAACTACGGCGACTACGCCTACGCCGAGCACTTCATCGAGGACCGGGGCAACGGCACCTTCAACCGCACCAACCTGGTGCGCACCCAGCAGGACGTGTCCCTCTGGCTGCGGCCCGTGGTGCCCGCCAACGCCGTGTTCGCCACGCGCGGCGCGGTGTACTTCCTGGAGCGGATGTCGAACGAGCCGCTCAGCCCGGAGCGCTTCGACCTGGTGCGCGGCTTCCTCCAGGGCTACACGCGCCTGTGGGAGCAGACCGACCAGCGGCGGCTGGGCCAAGCCATCGACTCGCTCTACTACGGCACGCCGGACTTCCTGGACCGATACAGAGACGCGCTGAAGACGATGACGCCGGAGTCCGTGCAGGCCGCCGTGCGCCGGCAGCTCTCACCGGAGAAGCTGGCGTTCGTGTTCGTCACGGAGGACGCGCAGGGGCTGGCGCAGAAGCTGAAGTCCGGCGAGCCGTCGCCCATCACCTACGCGTCGCCCAAGCCGCCGGAGGTGCTCAAGGTGGATGAGCGCATCATCCAGCAGAAGCTGCCGGTGCGCCCGGACGCCGTCCAGATTGTCCCGGCGTCCGGCTTCATGGAGCGCTGAGGTCCGCGCTCCCTTCCGGCGCTCAGGGGCTTTCCGGCAACGCCGTCCACACGCCGCGGAAGCGCTTGAGCGCCGGATCCTTCTGGCGCTTGCACTCGACGCCGTCCACCTGCACGGTGCCGTCGTCGCTGAGCAGCAGGACGTCCTCGGACGTGTCGGGCGTGAAGAACGCCTCCGGGTTCACGCCCGACAGGTCCACCGACGTCACCGGCACCGGCGCGTCGTCCCCGCCCTTCCAGGTGAACAGCCGCGACTTCGCCTCGGAGGCCGTGGCCCCCGCCATGATGAGGTAGCGCCCCCGCCATGACGACAGCGAGCGGATGCCCAGCCCGCCCAGCTCCAGCAACCGGGGCTCCCCGAAGCGCGCGGCCGCGCCGTCGCGCACCACCGCCTCCGGGTTCAGCAGCGGCACCACCAGCGCCTTGCCCTGCGTCAGCGGACTGCGAAAGCCAATCCACATCCCGGGCGCGTCCAGCATCGCCGTCAGGCCTTCGATGTTGAGCCCGCCGGGCTCCTTGGGCGGCAGCGGCTCCGCCTGCGCCAGGCCGTAGGGCGCGAGCCGCGGATCCGCGAGCAGGTCCTCCAACAGCTGCGTGTACGGCTGGCCGACGAGCTGGACGTGCTCCGGATCCTCCACGCTGGTGGCGAAGAAGCGCAGGCGCGCGGGCTGCTTCTTGCCGGAGCTGTTGCGGCCGTGCGACGTGAGCCAGAAGGCCAGGTTGCCCAGCCGCGAGCCCGCTTCGATGTCCGTCTCCGGCGGCTTCTTCTTCACCGGCAAATCCAGCGACGGCGTCAGGTCCACCGTCCGCAGCGGCCGGCCGCCCGCGCGTGCATCGTAGACGCGCAGGATGTTGTCCTCGTCGTCCGCCACGACGAAGAGGCCGTGGCCCAGCTCCACCGCGCCGGACGCGTCACAGCTTCCTTCGAAGACGACCGTGTTCGCGGACGCGGCGGGCAGCGCGTCGCGCCGCACGTTCGCCTCGCGGGAGCCACAGCCCGCCACCAGGACACATCCCCACAGGAGCCACCGGTTCATGGCCCTGCTTCTCGCACGGGCTCATTCGCACCTGAACCCGCATGGCCCGCGCGCGAACTGTGTCGTAAACAACAGGACATGCGGCGCCTCCCCGCGTCCGGCATTTGTAGAAATGGCATGGGGCTGTAGCTCGCACGCCAAGGGTGGGGG
>NZ_RAWL01000537.1:0-5159 GCF_003668885.1 Corallococcus sp. AB049A
CCACCGGCCAGCCCCTCATGAAAGGCGCCATGTCCCCTCCCCTCCCAGGGCCACTCAAGCGGAGCGAGCGCCCGCGCCAACTCCGAGCCCGCCCGGCCGTCCATCACCCCGGGCCCCTATGTTCCTCCAGGGTCCCGAGCCGCCGGGATGGAAGGGAGCGCGCATGCGAGTGAAGGAGCGGGAGCTCAATCTCGACTGGGTGACGCCGCTGTTGGCGGTGGGCGGAAGCTATCCCATGGATGCCGCCGCGCATCTGGCCCAGAAGCTGGGCGTGCGTCATGTGGTGGATGTCCGGGTGGAGTGTCAGGACGACGAGCACGTGCTCCGGGAGCACGGCATCACGTTCCTGCACCTGCCCACGGTGGACATGCGCGCCATCCAGCTGAGGATGATCCACGACGGGGTGGCCTGGGTGCGCGAGCGGCTGGCGAAGGAGCAGAAGGTCCTCATCCACTGCGAGCACGGAATCGGGAGGAGCGCGCTGCTGGCCTTGTGCGTGCTGGTGGATCAGGGCCTGGAACCGCTCGAAGCGTTGGACCTGGCGAAGACGCGCAGGCCCCGCGTGTCGCCCAGTCCGGAGCAACTGAAGGCCTTCATCGCGTACACGCAGGACGTGCGGGATAGACAGTCCGTCGCCTGGCCGGTGCCCACGCTCGAGGCCCTGGGCACCATCGCGTACCGGCATCTGCGCATGGGAATGGAAACGACGAGCGGAAGCTGAAGGGCATGCTCGTCCACGGAGACCATCCGCGAGCGCTGGACCCCAGGAAGGTCCTCGGTCCGCTGAGGGCCCGGCTGCGGAGACTGGACACGCTTCCTCCGGGGCTGGAGCGGCACGCGGAGCTGGTGACGCTGTTCATCGAAGCCAGCGTGCTCGCCCAGGGACTGCTCGACGCGGCCGACGAGGCAGGCCCCAGAAGTGAGACCTGGCTTTCCCTGCCCCTGGAGCTCGCGAGACGCCTCGGTGACTCATGGGATGGCGTCACCGCGACGGGCAAGGCCTCGCTGGCACTGCTCGAATCGCTGGAACGAAGCCCCCTGCCCGCGCAAGTGACGCTCAAGGAGCCAGAAGGCTACGCGCACTTCGCGCTGTACCCGGAGCTGTACCTGGAGGCTGCGAGGGCCTCACGGCTCGCGGGTTCAACGCGGGTGGTGGGCGTGCGCAGCATCGGCACCGGGCTCGCATGCATCGTTGCCGCGGGCCTGGATGCGTCCAAGCCGCCCCTCACGGTCCGTCCCGAGGGTCCCCCATTCGAGCGCCGGCTGAGTCCCGGTCCCCAGCTCACGCGAGCACTGGAAGCCGTGGCCCGAGCGGACGCGGCCGCCATCGTGGACGAAGGCCCCGGGCTCTCAGGCAGCTCCTTCGGAGCAGTGGCGGATTTCCTGGAGGCCCGAAGCCTGCCACGCGAGCGGCTCCACTTCTTCCCCAGCCACGAGGGCGCCCCAGGTCCCATGGCGAGTGGGCATCAACGAGCACGTTGGGCCCAGGTCCACCGCCACACCGCGGACTTCAACACCTGTGCCGCGAGACTCGCGGCCTGGGTGGAGGACCTCACCGGACCGGCCATCGCGCCACTGGAGGACATCAGCGCGGGCGCCTGGCGCCGGCACCTCATCCCGGATCCACGAGACTGGCCCGCGGTCCACGTCCAGCAGGAGCGCCGCAAGTACCTGCTGACCACGGATCAAGGCACGTTCCTGCTCCGTTTCGCGGGCCTCGGAGTCCCAGCGGAGCACCGGGCCCACCGGGCACGACAACTCGCGGAAGCCGGCTTCACACCGCCCGTCACAGGACTGAGGCATGGCTTCCTCGTCCAGCCCTGGCTTGAGCCGCCGCGAGCCTGCCTCCGGCCTCGCGCCATGCCTCTGGAGCACTTGGGCCATTACCTCGGTTTCCGGGCACGAACCTTCCCCGCGCCAGAGCCCGGGCGCGGGGCCTCCATGAGCCAGCTGCTGGAGATGGCCCGCTACAACACCAGTCAGATTCTTGGCGAAGAGAGCGCAAGGGCCCTCGACGCCTGGGCCGTCCACCTGGATGCGCTCGAACAAGCGGCGCGACCGGTGGAGACAGACCACAAGCTCCAGGCCTGGGAATGGCTCGAGCTTCCCGGAGGACAGGTGCTCAAGACAGACGCCGTGGACCACCATGCCGGGCTCGACCTGGTGGGCTGCCAGGACGTGGCCTGGGACATCGTGGGAGCCGCCGTCGAACTGGACCTGAGCGAACCCGAGCTCGCCACGCAAGTCGAGCGGACCTGCGGCCACCCCGTGTCCCCCCTGCTCCTGTGCTTCTACGAGCCCTGCTATCTCGCCTTCCAATGCGGGCACCACACCCTGGCCGCGACCGCACTGGAAGCAGTGGCGCCAGACGAAGCCACCCGCCTGCACGCCGCCGCAGCCCGCTACGCCAAGCGCCTGAAAGACGCCCTGAGCCGTCAGCCTAAAAAGCATTGACCAGGGAGCAAGCATCAAAAGCGCAGCAGCAAGCCACGACGTCATGCGCGCAAGTCCACCACGGCCCGGCGCGCCAATGGACCACAGACAGGTTCTTGCGAGCACAACAACACGGGGCCACGAACAAAGGCCCCCGCCGGGCACGCCCTCAAAAAACCTGTCCGACTGTCCGACAGGTCCAGGACAACGCACCGGTTCAAGACGACGTGCCTACGAGGACACAACGGGGGAGCCAATGGAAAGACCCGCCCGCCGGGCGCGGATTCCAAAAACCTGTCCGACTGCCCGACAGGTTTCGCCAACCGAGGCCCAAGCTCGCGAACGTGTCCGACAGTCCGACAGGTTTTCACTTCATGGGGGCTGAGCCTGCGAACGTGTCCGACTGTCCGACTGGTTTTGCCGCCTGAAGCCAGGACCTGCGAACGTGTCTGACAGTCGGACAGGTTTTTTCAGTCCGGCCCCGGAGGGTGCCTTCTCCAGTCAGCCGACTCGGACGGTGAGGCCTCACGCGTCCATGTCAGACCCCTGTGGTTGGATGGCGATGCTGGAACGAGGAAGGGGAATGGGGATGGGACACGGCGGGCTCGTGGCGTACGTGGAAGCGCAGATTGAGCGCGACATCGCGCTGGGACGGATTCACCCGAGCGGGCGGTTCGGCTCGGAAGCGAAGCTGGCGCGTCACTATGACGTCTGCCGGGGCACCATCCGTGAAGCGCTGCGGCGGCTGGCGGCGCGGGGCGTGGTGGTGCAGCGGCCTGGACGCAAGACGCGCGCGGTGCCACTGGATGAGTCCCTGTCGCTGGAGAACCTGGGCCTGGCGCTGCATGACACGCGCTCTCCAGAGGCCCGGTGGCTCCTGGAGGGCTACTTCAGCCTCCGGCGGCAGGTGCTGGTGGAGCTGCTGTCCGACTGCTGCGCACGGGCTTCCAAGCGGGACCTGGACCAACTGGGGAGCATCTGCTTCGGACTCTGGGACGCGGCGCGGTGGGAGTCGGGGGCTTCCTGCGCCCAGGTGGAATTCGAGTTGCTGCGGCTGGCGGCCCGGGTGGCGAACCGGCCCGGGCACGTGCTCCTCGTGCAGTCCCTGCAGCGGGCCTTCATGGTTGGCGCGGCCCAGCTGCTGCCCCACCTGGGAGGTGAGCCGCTGCGGCAGTGGGCAAACTGCGCGAAGGATGCCCTGCATGATCGCGATACGCGGGCCATCCAGCAGGAACTGCCGACACTGATGAAGGTTTGCGATGAGCGTTTGCTTGAGCAATTCCTGCCGGCAGTCCCCGACTCCCACCGCGTCTCAGAGGGCATTCCGGACGGCCCCGTGTCAGCCGGTGCGCCGGATGAAGCCCTGGAGGCACGGCCCTGTGTGGAGGAGCCTGGCCTTGGCCACATCGTGCCAGCCACGCCTCAAGACTCCGCGCTGGCGGCACTCCCTGGCGCGGAGATGCGTGACCTTGGCGTTGTTAATCCAGCCGCCCCCGGCTTCGGGGCGTGTGGGCCCGACAGCATCCTGTCGACTGCTGGGGACTTCGCGGTGCTCGGGGTCGCTCCCTGCCTTCCTCCAACCGCCACCGAGGTTCGTGGGGAATGTGCCGGGAGTGGGATGGGCTCGGCGCAGGGAGGATTGGCTGACCGCCGGACGGGTTGGGAGACCTTGTCCTCTGAAGAGAACCTCCAGCGTGCGGCGGCATGCGCGGAGCGTGGATCGCTTCGCGGCATCCTGGGCCGGTGGGCTGCTCGCCTCTGGCGCTTCCTTGCCCGAACTCCGGCACCACCCTCATCGTGAGCGACGGCTTTCCGCCCATGAGGCTTGAGCACGCATGGCCTGCCCTGGCGGCCTATGTGGCGTAGCGCTTCGTCATCCTCGCGCAGAAGTCCGCGTACTCCTCCACGTGGTTCGGCGGACTGGTGTGGTGCGCGGCCATGCCGCAGGACTCCGGCGTGAAGCAGTAGGTGAGCGTCACGGCGAAGTCCTCCAACGCGCGCATCTGCCGGTCGAACCACGCCTCCGCTCCGGGCCGCAGGCTGTCCGCCCAGCTCAAGCCCGTACGCAGGTGGCGCACTCCCAGCTTCTTCAGCCACGCCACCGCTTCGTCCAGCCGCGGGTCCTCGAAGTGGAACCACTGACAGATGCCCAGCTCCGGCGTGTAGTCCGCGAAGTGGCGCAGGGCTCGCTTCGGGGTGCCGTCCTCGCGCAAGAGCCCCATGTGGAAGTGCCGGTAGTACGACGACCCTTCCGCCTCGCGGTGGCGCGTGGTGGCGGGCCACGCCTTGGGCAGGTCATAGAGGCTGTACCAGTGGATGCGCTCCACCCGGCCCAGGAGCAGCTCCGCGGTGCGCCGGAGCCCGAACTCCTGCACCTCCTCCGCTCCAAAGGAGGACACCCCTACCTCCGTGACCCACACCGGATGCCGGGTCACCGCGCGCACCTCCGCGAGCCGCCGGGGCCACTCGTCGATGGGCCAGTGGTTCCAGTCCAGCGGGAAGCCATGCACCGCCACCACGTCCACCTCGTCCAGCGCCCCCTGCCGCCCCAGGTGCTCCAGGAAGCCAGGGTCGATGGGCGACATGCCCCCCAACACCCGAGGCAGCGTCGGGTGCTCCGCGCGGACCGCCGCCCCCGCCAGCCGCACCATCCGCGAATAGATGCGCCAGTCCTTGTCGAGCTCGAGGTCCCAGTGGGACTTGTTGTTCGGCTCGTTCCAGAGCTT
>NZ_RAWL01000538.1:0-5152 GCF_003668885.1 Corallococcus sp. AB049A
GGGCGGGCGCGGCTGCGCGGGCGCTTGCGGCGGCAGCTTCGGCTGCGCGGCCATCTCCGCGTCCGTCGCGAGCTGGCCGGGCTGGTACGAACGGACCGTGGACTCGTAGTTGTCGTACACGCCGTTGATGAGGTTGCGCAGCATCTCCTTGTGCTGCTCCTCCATCAACTCGCGCACGACCTCCGCCAGGTTCTCCGCGTTGAGGATGTCCGCGTAGGACGTCTTCTTCGACGCGAGGATGTTCCCGCCCACGAACAGGTGGGTGATGATGTGGGGGTTGTTGACGCCCGAGTCCTCGGTCTGGACGTGGTAGACCTTCCCCTTGTGCTTGATGTTGTGATTGAAGCCGGTGACGGCTTTTTCGAAGGTTTTCGCCATTGCCGAGGTCGGGCACCGTAGCAGCGGGGTCCGGGCTTCACAAGGTAAGCGTCACGCGCTCCGCATCACTTTTACGCGTGCCCGCCCGCTCACGTCGGTGTGCGTCCGCCACCTTCTGGCACCCTCCGTGTACGGATCCGCACGGGCGCACCAGCCTGCCGGGCATGGGCGCCTCTGTTGAAAAGCTGAAATGGCCTGGGGTACGTAAACCGTTCTGACGAACGCGCCGTCAGCCCCTCCCTCCCTGCCGCGGCCGGAACGACCTAACGATGAAGAAGCCGGACACCATCGCGGACAAGGTCCGCCTGCAGGATGCCCAGGCGCTCGCGCAGGGCTATTCGCCCGCCATCCGCGCCATGGAGATCGCCTCCATCCTCGCGTTCGTGGGCCTGGAGGGCGCGCTCGTCTACAAGCTCTGGAGCACCCACCACACCGGGCCGTGGATGCTCATCCTGGCGGTGGTGCTGGGCTACCTGGCCGCGGACTTCGTGTCCGGCGTGGTGCACTGGATGGGTGACACGTGGGGCTCCACGGAGATGCCCGTCCTGGGCAAGGCGTTCATCCGCCCCTTCCGCGAGCACCACGTGGACGAGAAGGCCATCACCCGCCACGACTTCGTGGAGACCAACGGCAACAACTGCCTCGTGTCGCTGCCGGTGGCGGCGCTCGCGGTGGCCATTCCGCTCGCCGGCCCGGGCTGGGTGTTCCTGGCCGCGTTCCTGGGCGCGATGATCTTCTGGGTGATGGCGACCAACCAGTTCCACAAGTGGTCGCACCTGGATGAGCCGCCCGCGATCATCGGCTTCCTGCAGCGCGTGCACCTCATCCTGCCGCCGGACCACCACCGCGTGCACCACACGGCGCCCTTCAACCAGTACTACTGCATCACCGTGGGCTGGATGAACCGGCCGCTGAAGGTCATCCACTTCTTCCCGCTGATGGAGCGGCTCATCACCTGGGCCACCGGCCAGCTGCCGCGCCAGGACGACATCGGCACGGAGGCCGCCGAAGCGCTGGTCGCCGTGGATGGCGCCCAGGAGCTCCCCGTGCTCCAGGCGGCCAAGGAGCTGCTCAAGGCCTCCACCGAGGAGCCCACGGCGAGCGTCTCCACGCCCCCCGTGCGCTGAAGCAGCAGCACCGCTCTAGAAGCGCAGGTCCACCTGCTCCGCGGAAGGAATGGGGCGCCCCAGGAAGCGGGCCCCCACCTCCACGAAGCGCTCCGGCACGTCGGTGACGAAGAAGGCGTGCTCGGGCGCGCCCGCGGACACCGGCGCCGGCGGAGCAAGCAGCCCCTTCTCCTCCAAGAGCCGCGCCACCGCCTCCGCCGTGGCCTCCGCCGAGTCCACCAGCGACACGTGCGGCCCCACGACCTCGGCGATGACGCCCTTGAGCAGCGGGTAGTGGGTGCAGCCGAGCACCAGCGTGTCCACGCCGTCGCGCGCGAAGCCGGCCAGGTACTCCTTCGCCACCAGCAGCGGGACGTCGCCGGTGGTCCACCCCTCTTCCGCCAGGGGCACGAAGAGCGGGCACGCCATGGCCTTCACCGCGACCTTCGGGTTGCCCGCCTCCAGCGCCCGCTGGTACGCGCCGGAGCGCACGGTGCCCGGCGTCCCGATGACGCCCACCCCGCCGCCCCGCGTGCGCTGGAGCGCCGTGCGGGCGCCCGGCTCAATCACGCCCAGCACCGGCACCGGCAGCGCGGCCTGGAGCGCGGGCAGCGCCGCGGCGGAGGCGGTGTTGCACGCCACCACCAGGAGCTTGATGCCGCGCTCCAGCAGGAACTCCGCGTTCTTGAGCGAGTAGCGCGTCACCACCTCGCCGGACTTGGTGCCGTAGGGCACCCGGGCGGTGTCCCCCAGGTAGAGCGTGCGCTCGTGGGGGAGCCGCGCCATGAGCGCCTTGAGGACGGTGAGCCCGCCGATGCCGGAGTCGAACACGCCGATGGGACCGTGGCTGTCTTGCCGCATGGGGGGAGTCCCTATCACGTTTGATGCCAACGCCTCTGGACGCACGAAGGGCCGGAAGCCTGGAAGGCCTCCGACCCTTTCGTGATGCCCGCTCCGGGTGGGCTCAGCGACTACTGCACGCGGTCCAGCGGAGCGATGGCGGCCTGCGACGCGTTCGGGAAGTCGTGGGCGTAGACGCGCAGGCTCAGCATGTCCGCTCCCCGGGGAGAGATGTAGCGCCGGCCGCCCGTGCCGTTCGCCTGCAGGGACACGAAGTACTCACCGGGGCGCAGGAACTCGAAGATGGCCGGGGACTCATTGCACAAGAACCACTGCCCCGCCTCGCCGTAGACCCACTCCTTGGTGTGGACGTCCTGGAAGTTGATGCCCACCTCCTGCACGCCGGCCTGGCCGCAGCTGAGCCGCGCGCTGCCTTCATAGAGCTGCCAACCCACCGCGGCGCCGCCAATGACCCAGGTGTTCGCCGTGATGCTGGCCGGGATGCCGGCCTGCGAGGTGAAGCCGCCGCCGTAGTAGTAGAGGGGGCGCTCGTACGCGTCGACGCCGACGATCTCCAGGTAGTGCTGGCCGGGGGCGAGCTCCGGCGTCTCCACCGAGTTGCCCTGGCTGCCCTGGTTGCAGGCGAAGCGCACCCACTCACCGTCATCCACGCGGGCATCCACGGACGCGACCCCGGCCTGGCCGCAGGAGGGGTAGTACGAGCCGGCCTCCGTCGGGAACAGCCAGTTCACGTAGGCGTAGGACGTGGCGCCCGTGCGGCCCGTGTTGAAGTTGATGGGCACGGCCACGTTGCCGTCCACCGTGAAGTTGCCGCGGTACGAGTAGACCGCCACGCCGTCGTAGTCGACCGCCTCCGCGCTGAACGAGTACGTGCCGGGCGCGAAGTCGTGCAGGACGATGCCGTCGAAGCCGTTCGCCGAACAGGGATACTGGCCGTCGTTCTCCAGGATCTCGCCGTCGATGTAGATGTCCACGCCCTGGATGTCCCGCATCTGGCTGCAGGTGGCGCCGTCGAAGCTCCACGACATGCGCACGTCACCGGCGTAGCGCGGGTGGTTGCTTTCGACGATGCAGCCGGTGAGTCCAGAGGAGAGGCAGAGGAATGCGGCGAGCGTTCTCGCGTTCATGGTGGGCATCCGTGGTTCGGGATGGTTGAGGTCGTCGGCCCGGAACAACCCTCCAGACGACCAACCCCGGGAATTATTCAGTGCCGTCCAAAGCAACCGGGCGCTGTAAGCGGGTTTGACCCACCCGAGGACGGGATGTTACGCGCTGAACCCCATGATACCCCACCTGCCCCTGGCCTTTGGCGCCATGAACTACGTGGAGATCATCCGCGACGCGTCGTTCATCGAACTCGCGGTGCTCCTGCTCCTCATGGCCGTCTCGGTCGCCTCCTGGGCCCTCATCGCCATGAAGGCCACCCAGTTGTCGCGTGCGCGCGCCCAATCCCTCACCTTTCTCGACACGTTCTGGAAGGCGTCCCGGCTGGAGGCCATCTACCAGTCCGCCCAGAAGCTGGAGGGCTCGCCGCTGTCGAAGGTGTTCTGCGCGGGCTACGAGGAGCTGAGCAAGCTGGCGCAGACGGGCACCCAGGACGGCGGCGCCGAGGCCGCGATGAGCGCCAAGCTGGGCGGCATCGAGAACGTGGAGCGCGCGCTCAACCGTGCGGCCACGGCGCAGATCACGGAGCTGGAGAACCGCGTGTCCTTTTTGGGCACGGTGGGCGCCGCGTCGCCGTTCGTGGGGCTGTTCGGCACGGTGATTGGCATCCTGGGCGCGTTCAACAACATCGCGGAGCAGGGCAACGCGACGCTGGCCACGGTGGCGGCGCCGGTGGGCAACGCGCTGTTCGCCACGGCGGCGGGGCTGTTCGCGGCCATCCCGGCGGTGGTCGCGTACAACTCGTTCGTCAGCCGCATCAAGGTGTTCGACACGGAGATGTCCAACTTCTCCGCGGACTTCCTCAACATCATCAAGCGGCACTTCTTCCGCTAGGAGACCCGTCACATGGGCATGGGCGGAGGCAAGGGCGGCGGTGGCCGCACCACCATGAGCGAGATCAACGTCACGCCCATGGTGGACGTGATGCTGGTGCTGCTCATCATCTTCATGGTGACGGCGCCCCTCATCCAGCAGGGCGTGAAGGTGAACCTCCCGGAGACCAAGGCGGCCCCGGTGGAGGCGACGGAGAAGAAGGTCGTCCTCTCCATCGACGCGGGGAAGAAGGTCTACATCGGGGACGCGGAAGTTCCGCTGGAGGAGCTGGAGACGAAGCTCGCCGCCAACGCCAAGGCGCAGGCGGACAAGGAGGTGTACCTCCACGCGGACCGCGACGTGCCGTACGGCGTGGTGGTGGAGGTGATGGCCGCGGCCCAGCGCGCGGGCATCTCCAACGTGGGGATGATCACGGAACCCGCCACGGGCTCCAAGGCGTCCAACTCCGGCAAGGCCCCCGCGTCCAGCGGCAAGGGCAAGCCCAAGGAGGCGAAGCGCTAGCCCATGAGTTCCGCGGTCTCCCACAGCCTGCTGGTGTCACGGCCCACGCGGCTGTCGCGCTTCCTCGTCGTCTCCGTGGCCGGGCACGTGGCGGTGGTCGCGGCGGCGCTGCTCTACGCGAACTTCACGTCCGCGCCGAAGCTGGACCTGGACCAGAAGCCCATCAACGCGTCGCTGGTGCGCCTGGGCAAGCCGCGCGACCCCAAGCTCCTGCCGCGCAAGGAAGTGGCGCAGCCGCCGCCCAAGGAGGTCGTGGCCAAGCCCACGCCCACGCCTCCCGCGGACGCGCCCGCGCCCTCCCCCAATGC
>NZ_RAWL01000539.1:0-5144 GCF_003668885.1 Corallococcus sp. AB049A
AGCACCCGCACCAGCAGCTTGCGGTGGCGCTCCACGTCCTGCAGAAGCCCCCGGCGCCCCACCCACAGGCCCAGGAGGAAGCGGCCCAGGATGATGGACAGCCAGACGGGACGGCCCGGGTTGGGCAGGCTCTGCCAGGCGTAGACGGCGTTGGCCTGCTGTGACGCCAGCACGGAGTGGCTGGACAGGCCGGTGAAGAACGCCGTGCGGTGCGCGAGCTCCTCCTCGCGCGAGGCCTTGGCGGCGGCCTCCGCGGCCTCCTTGCCGTGCAGCCACTCCGGGCCGAAGCGCTGCGCGATGGACAGCGTGAGCGGCAGGACGACGAAGAGCACCGCCACCCAGGTGAGCACCGTCCTGTCGGAGCGTTTGCGGAAGAGCAGCAGCGCGAAGCCCACCAGCGCATAGGTGCCGAGGATGTCCCCCACCCAGATGGCGAACATGTGCACCAGGCCCAGCCCCAGCAGCACCAGCAACCGCCGCCGGTACACCGGCACGATGGAGGCGCCGCGTCCCTCCGCGCGCGACATCTGC
Organism: Corallococcus sp. AB049A; assembly: GCF_003668885.1. NCBI lineage: Bacteria > Pseudomonadati > Myxococcota > Myxococcia > Myxococcales > Myxococcaceae > Corallococcus > Corallococcus sp. AB049A. The sequence goes on from NZ_RAWL01000539.1 coordinate 532, forward strand.
AGCGAGAAGCCCAGGCCGAAGAGGAGGGCGAAGAGGGTGATGAACTTCTGATCCACGAAGAAGGCGTAGAGCTGGGCGACCCACTTCTCCAGGGGCGCGGCGGCCAGCGCCTGTGACTGTTCGGGCGGCAGGAGCGACCGGCCGCTGAACCAGCTCAGGCTGTTGGAGAGGAAGACGCCCAGGAGCGCGAAGCCGCGCAGGGCATCCAGCAGGTGCACGCGCTCGGAGAGCTCGACGGGGCCTGGGGTGGAGGGCTCGGTCATGGCGCGCCACTACACGCCCGCGTGCACCACACCGTCAAACGCACGGCGGTGTGACTCAAGCCGTCACGGCGACGGAGCGGATTTCTCCGGGCCGGGCAGAACCTCGCGCAGGCAGCGCTCCAGGCCGCCGCGGTGGCGCCACTGGCTGGGGTAGCCCAGGGACACCTCCTCGAAGCGCACGCCGTCACGCCACAGCGTGGCGGGCATGTGCAGGTGCCCCGTCACCACCACCTCCGCGCGGTAGCGCGTGTGCCAGTCCTCGGTGAGGCGCGTGCCGCACCAGATGGAGAAGCGCGGGATGCGCGGCAGGCGCACGTGCTCGTAGCGCAGCGGGTAGTGGTTGATGAGGATGGTGGAGCAGCCCTCGGGCAGCCGCTCCAGCCGCGCGCGGGTGCGCTCCACGCGCGCGTGGCACCAGGCCTGACGGGTGGGGTAGGGCTCCGGGTGGAGCAGCACCTCGTCCGTGCACATCAGGTCGTCCTCCCACGCCCACTCCAGCGCCTTGTCCGCGGGCACGGTGTCCGGGCGGAAGGAGTAGTCGTAGCCCAGGAACATGGGGACCACGACGCGGTGCGGGCCCTCGCCGGGCCAGCGCGGATACGGGTCCTCCGGCGTGAGCGCGCCGTAGCGGTGGCACAGGTCCACCATGCGCAGGTAGCGCGCCTCGCCCTTCAGCGGGGGCTGTTCGGAGGGCATGGTCCACAGCTCGTGGTTGCCGGGCACCCAGACGACCTGGCGGAAGCGCGCGGTGAGCGTGCGCAGCATCAGCTCCATGTCCGCGAGCGTTTCGCCCACGTCCCCCCCTACGATGAGCCAGTCATCCGGACGCGGCGTCAGGGCCGCCAGCGCCTCGTGGTTCTCCTTGTGCCGCAGGTGCAGGTCGCTGATGGCGTAGAGCTTCATTTCGTCCGTGGGGGAGTCCCTACCTTAACGCGCACCGCCGCACGCGCCATGGGAACGCCCGGCCGTCAGCTCCCCCTTCAACTCAAAGACTCAAGGAGCGCCAGCACCTGCTGCGGCGGCGCGGCGCGGTCCACCCAGGTGATGCCCTGCTCCCGCAGAGAGCACGCCGGAGGCAGCGACGTGTGCAGCGCGCACGCGGCGCCGGGATGCCGGGCCCGCACGCACGTGAGCAGGCACAGCCCGTCACCATCCGGAAGGCCCTGACCGCTCACCACCACGGACGGCGCCGCTTCCCCCATCAGCCGCTCCGCTTCGCGCACGCCCAGGGCGAACCGCTTGTCGCCGGGCAGGTGCCTGCACAACCGCCGCAGCGCCGCGAGCGCGCGTGGATCCGCGTCCACGAACAGGAAGCTGGGAGGGGGGCTGGGCGGCTCTCGCATGAAGGCAGTGGGTGGTGCGGACAGGCTTGACGCAAGAGGTTGTGTCGCGAAAAGCCTACCCCGGAAGTTCTTGGAAGCCAACCTCTCAAGTCATATCGACATGGGCGAACCCGGTAGGTTAACGACCCCATGGAAAAGACCCTCGCAACCCGGCTCGGAGGCGCGGCCCGCGTCGCCCGCACCCGCCTGAACCTGACCCAGGCGGACGTGGCGGAGCGCATCGGCATCGCCAGTGAGGTCTATGGGCGGCTGGAGCGCGGACACATGCTGCCCAGCATCCAGACCTTCCGCCGGTTGTGCGTGGTGCTGTCCATCTCCGCGGACGAGGCGCTGGGGCTCAAGCCGTCGCAGGACGTGAAGTGGGCCGCGGAGCCTCCGTCCGACTACGGCGAGTCCGCGGAGCTGCGCCGGCTCATGCGCCGCGCGAAGCAGCTGGACCGGGGCTCCGTGCGCATCCTCAGCGTGCTGGCCTCGCAGTTCAAACCCCGGAGCTGAAGCCGTTCAGCCGCTCCCGCAGCTTGCGGACGGAGGGAAAGCCGTTGAAGAGCACCACCTGCGGGTGCTCCTCCAGCACCTGCCGCTCCGCCGACTCCTTCGCCAGCGCCCGGTCCACGCCCAGAAGCAGCCCCAGGTCCGGGCGCGCGCGCAGCTCCGCCAGCCTCCGTGACAGCGGCGCCGCGTGCCAGGGGTGGAACAGCTCCAGCGCGACCTCCTGGCCCGTCTTCCGGTGGCGGAAGGTGACGTCGGGCACGCACAGGCCGGCGGCGCCGGTGTGGCGGGGCAGGGGCGTCAGGTCCAGCTCCCAGGCCGCGTCCTCGAAGCCCTGCGCCAGCGCGGCCACCTCCGGCGGCACGTGCCCCAGCGCGGCGGGCAGCGGGGACACCAGCGGATCTTCATGGGACAGCTGGAGCGTGGAGACCTTGCGCGCGTCCTCCAGCACGGCGGACAGCTCCCAGCGCTCCAGGATGGGGACCACGGAGAGGAAGCTCGCGAGCTGCAGGCCGTACTTCTTCTGCAGGGCCAGCATGGCGCCGGGGCCCTCCACCTCCAGGGACCAGTCCTCGCCCTCGCGCCGCACCTCCGCCACCAGCCGGCAGAACTTCAGCCAGCGAAGCAGCTTGCGCACGCGCAACAGCTCCGGCGACCGCGCGCGCAGGGTGAGGCGCCGGGCGTTGAGCAGCGGCCCCTGCGCGAGCGCCAGGTTGTAGCGGTCCAACAGCCCCTGCGGCGTGAGCGCATCGCCGTCCCACCCCAGCAGCTTCCGGTTGCCGGGCAGGTCCGAGTAGAGCGCCTCGCGCGTGTCGGAGAGCGGCGCGTCCAGGGACTCGCCAAGGCGCGCTTCGTAGGCCTCCAGCGTCGTGCCCGGCGCGAGGGTCCGCAGCACCTTCGCGCCCACGAGCAGCGTGCGCCAGCGCGCGTCCAGGGCGCCTTCCCCGGCCTCGTCGAAGAGGAGCCGGTCGAGCAGCAGCTTCACCAGCCCGCGCGCGACCTTGGGGCGGCTGAACGCGCCGGCCTTGAGGCTGAAGGCCTCCTCCACGCCGTCGCGGCTCTGGCCCCGGAAGGCCTCCGCGTCCGCGAGCAGTTCCTTCGCGAGCGCCTGGAGGGACGGGTCGTGCGTCTTCACGAACGACGGGCGCAGGATGCCTTCGCGCACGCGCGAGGCGAGCAGCTCACGCGTCAGCATCGGGCGGGCCCTCCGGTTCCTGGTAGGCGCGGTGCTGCCGGCGCCTCTCGCTGATGCCGCTCTCCGCGGTCTGCGCGGAGCAGACCTCGTACAGGAGGGCGCGCTTGCCCGGGCGCTTTCGCAGGATGCGGCCCAGGCGCTGCACGTGTTCGCGCACGCTGCCGCTGCCGCTGAGCACCACGCCCACGCGGGCGTCGGGCACGTCCACGCCTTCGTTGAGCACCCTTGAGGTCAGCAGCACCGGCAGCTCCGCGCTGGCGAACGCGGCCAGCAGCGCCTTGCGCTCCGGCAGCGGCGTGTGGTGCGTGAGCGCGGGCAAGAGCAGCTTCTTCGCCAGCGTGTAGACCGTCTCGTTGTCGTCCGTGAAGACGATGACGCGGTCCTCGCGGTGCTCCAGCAATATCTTCCAGAGCGCGTCCAGCTTGCCGCTGGAGGTGAGCGCGATGCGGCGCTGCTCCCGGTAGCCCCGGTAGGCAGCTCTCCCTTCGTCGCTGCGCTGGCTCTGCGCCAGGAAGCGCGCCCAGCCCTCGGGTGACGCGAGCGGCACGCCCAGCCTCCTCACGAACGTGAGGTATCTGCCCCGCGCCTCGTCGTAGCGCGTCTTCTCGTCGGGCGTGAGCGGCACCTCGATGCGGCGGACTTCGTAGGGCGCCAGGTACTGGCCCTGGAGCTCGTCGATGCCGGTGCGGTGCACCAGCGGGCCCAGGAGTTCCTCGCACACGCGCTCGCCGCCGTCCGCGCGCTCCAGCGTCGCCGTGAGCCCCAGCCGGTAGGGCGCGAGCGTCCCCTCCGCGATGAAGCGGTAGCTGGGCGCGGGCAGGTGGTGGCACTCGTCGCAGATGAGCAGGCCGAAGCGGTTGCCCGTGAACTCCATCTGCATCGCCGCGGAGTCGTACGTCGTCACCGTGAGCGTCCGCCGGTCGTTGACGCCGCCGCCCACCATGCCCACCGGCGTGGCGAAGTGCTTCGCCAGCACGCCCTGCCACTGCGCCATCAGGTCCAGCGTGGGCACCACCACCAGCGTGGGCCGCTTCACCCACGCGATGGCCAGCACCGCGAGCAGCGTCTTGCCCGCGCCCGTGGGCAGCTCCACCAGGCCCCGGCCTCCCGCGCGCGTCCAGGCAGCCAGCGCCGCGCGCTGATGTGGAAACGGCTCGATGGGCACCGCGAGGGGCAGCTCCACCGGCTCGAAGCGCTTCGCGCGGTCTTCGTAGGGCAGCCCCTGGTCGCGCAGGCGCAGCACGACGTCGCGGTAGTGCAGCGCGGGCGCGCGGAAGACGCCCGTGCGCCCGTCCTTCTGGAAGAGCGCGTGCAGGCGCTCGT